>DATGQR010000086.1:0-17168 GCA_035304105.1 Thermomicrobiales bacterium
GGCGACCTACGTCTGCGAGCGGCTGGACGGCGGGTGCTATGTCGGCATCGACCGCTCGGCCAAGATGGTCGCCGCCGCGACGGCCCGCAACCGCGCATACGCCGAAGCGGGAATAGCCGAGTTCCTGCTGATGGACCTGGAAGCGCTCGACCTGGGCCAGCGGCAGTTCGACAAGATCTTCGCTGCGCGCGTGCGCCTATTCCACACCGAACCGAAACGGGCGCGCGCCCTGGTCGAGCGCTGGCTGGCGCCGGGCGGCGCGATCTCAATCACGTACGACACGCCATCCTGATTGGATCGGCCAGAGATGAAATCGATGCTGAGAAGGAGCTACTGATGACAGTGACGTCATCGACGCAGTTTGTGACATCGCGAGATGGCACGCGGATCGCCTACGACCGGATCGGGGACGGCCCGGCGCTGGTCATCGTCGGCGGGGCGACCTCGACCCGCAGCGTCATGGGCGGGACGCCCGGGGCGCTCGGCGAGCACTTCACGGTCTACAGCTTCGACCGGCGGGGCCGGGGCGACAGCGGCGATACGGCGCCCTACGCCGTCGAGCGCGAGATCGAAGACATCGCGGCGTTGATCGAGGCGGCCGGCGGCTCGGCGCGACTGTTCGGCCACTCCTCCGGCGCGGTGCTGGCGCTGCGGGCGGCCGCGGCCGGCCTGCCGGTCGAGCGCCTGGCCGTCTACGAGCCACCCTTCATCGTCGACGACAGCCGCCCGCCGGTGCCGGACGACTATGTGGCGACGCTCGACCGGCTGATCGCAGAGGGCAAGCGCGAGGAGGCCGTCATTTACTTCATGACGGTCGCGGTCGGCATCCCGGAGGCGTTCGTCGAGGAGATGCGCCAGGGGCCCTACTGGCAGCACTCGATTGATCTGGCGCACACGCTGGCCTACGACTCGCGGGTGATGGGCGACACAATGTCCGGCAAGCCGCTGGATCCTGAGCCCTGGAACCGGATCACCGTCCCGACGCTGGTGATGGCCGGCGGGGCCAGCGAGCCGTTCATGCGCGCCGGCGCCCAGGCGCTGGTGAGCCACCTGCCGCGCGGCGAATACAAGGTGCTGGAAGGTCAGGACCACGGCCCGGCCGACGAGGTGCTGGTCCCCGAGTTAGTGCGCTTCCTCACCGCCTAGGGGCCCGCAGGGCGCCAACGGCGACGGGAGGCAAGAATGCGTGAGGTCGTGCTGCAGATGCAGGTGTCGATAGACGGGTTCGTCGGGGCGCGCGACGGCGGGCTGGACTGGATCTTCCCGAACTTCGATGACGAGTACGCCGCCTGGGGCGTCGAGAAGCTGTGGGAAGCAGGCGTGCACATCATGGGCGCGGGCGCCGGCCGGGACATGGCGGCGCACTGGCCGCACTCGATCGAGCCCTACGCCGCGCCGATGAATGCGATCCCCAAGGTCATCTTCTCGCGCACGTTGGCGGCGGTCGAGTGGGACGGCGCCAGCATCAACCGGGGAGAGCTTGCCACGGAGGTCGAGCGCCTCAAGCGCCAGCCGGGCAAGGCGGTCCTGGCGCACGGCGGCGCGAGCTTCGCGCAGGCGCTGACGCGGCTGGGGCTGGTCGACGAGTACCGCCTGATCGTCCACCCGGTGGCGCTCGGCGAGGGGTTGCCGCTGTTTCCGGCGCTGCCCCGGCCGATGACGCTGCAGCTGCGGGAGCAGAAGACGTTCGACACCGGCGTGACCGTCAACGTCTACCGCCGGAATTGAGAGCCGGGCGATGGGAGGAGCGAGCGTGAACGGCAGCAAGCCAACCGGCATCGAAGATCGGCAGCTGGTGATCTCACGGCACTTCGACGTGACGCGCGAGCTGGTCTTCGCGGCCTGGACCGACCCGGAGCACCTGCCGAACTGGTGGGGCCCGCGCGGCTTCGCCAGCCGGACGAAAGCGGTCGATCTCCGGCCGGGCGGCTTCTGGCGCTACCTGATGATCGGCCCGGACGGGACCGAATACCCAAACGAGATCCGCTACCGGGAGATCACCCCGCCCGAGCGGATCGCATACCGTCACGGCACCGGGAGCGACGATGACGAGCACTTCGACGTCACTGTGGTCTTCGAGCCGGAAGACGGCGGCACGCGGCTCACGTTCACGATGACCTTCCAGACGCGCGAGCAGCGCGAGGAGGCGGTCACGCATGGCGCCATCGAGGGCGCGAACCAGACGTTCGGCCGACTGGCCGCGCATCTCGGCGTCGAATCGCGCGACCGCAAGGCGACTACGTTGTAGCGAGCGAGATCAGAGAGCCGGGCGATGATGCCCGCACGGTAACGAGCGCCCACGGGGCGCGATACGGAGGAGTACAGACATGGTGGACACCGCAGTCCAGGGACAGTACGCCAGCGTCAATGGCCTGGAGATGTACTACGAGATTCACGGCGAGGGGCGGCCGCTGGTGCTGCTCCACGGCGCCTACATGACGATCGACTCATTCGGCGACCTGCTGCCGGCACTGGCAAGTGACCGCCAGGTGATCGCCGTCGAGCTGCAGGGCCACGGCCGCACGGCCGACGTCGACCGCCCGATCACCTACGAGGGCATGGCCGACGACGTGGCCGCGCTGATCCGCGAACTGGGCCTGAGCGAGGTCGACGTCTACGGCTACAGCATGGGCGGCGGGGTTGCCCTACAGCTTGCCATCCGCCACCCGGAGCTGCTCCGCAAGCTGGTGGTCGTCTCCGCGGGTCACACCTACGACGTGATGCCGGCCGAGCTGGCCGCGATGTTCGAGACGATCACGCCGGAGATGTTCGCCGGCTCGCCGTTCGAGACCGCCTACAAGGAGGTCGCGCCGAACCCGGACGATTTCCCCAGGCTGGTCGAGAAGCTCAAGCAGCTGGACCTGACGCACTTCGACTGGACCGAGCAGGTGCGCGGGATCACCGCGCCGGTGCTGGTGGTGGTCGGCGACGCCGACATCGTCCAGTTGGAGTACGCCGTCGAGATGTTCAAGCTACTGGGCGGCGGGGTGGTCGGCGACATGGCGCCGCTGCCGGCGTCGCAGCTGGCGATCCTGCCCGGCACCTCGCACCTGGGCATGATGGAGCGCACCGGCCTGCTCGCGCCGATCGCCAGGGCCTTCCTCGACGCGCCGCTGCCCGACGCCAGCGAGCAGCCCGCGACCGACTAGGCGAGATTTCGCGGCCGGGCCCGACGGCCCGGCCGCGCAGCGAGAGGAGGGCCCGGAAATGGCCGCGATCAACTATCGACAGCTCCCGTATGCCGGGAACTCGCACGAGATGGAGGGCTATCTGCACGGCGACACACCGGCGTCATTGATCTTCTTCGATGGCCCGCCCGGCAGCGGCCCGAAGCTGCACAGCCACCCATACGCCGAGATCTTCGTCGTGCAGCATGGTGAGGCGACCTTCACCGTCGGCGAGGCGGTGATCCAGGCGGGCGCGGGCGACATCCTGATCGCGCCGGCTGGCGTCCCGCACAAGTTCATCAACAGCGGTGATGGTCCGCTGCGCCAGCTCGACATCCACCTGAGCGACCGCTTTATCACCGAGTGGCTGGAGCAATAGGGGCGGCGGCCGGCGCCGCGTGCGTCTGATCGCTGGGCGGAAGCCCGGCACAGGAATCCTTGACATATCAACCGGCCTGATCACGATCCGCGCGACCAACGCCTGGGGGCGGGCTCGTCATGCCCGCCTTATCTTGAAAGGTAAGCGATATGCGCAAGCTCATCGCCTGGGACATGGTGAGCCTGGACGGCTATTTCGAGGGGCCCGACCATGATCTCAGCTGGTTCGTCTTTGACGACGAACTGGAACGCTACGTCACCGACACGCAGCAGGACGCGGGCACGCTCCTCTTCGGCCGCGTCACCTACCAGATGATGGCGGCCTACTGGCCGCACGCCGAGGGACGTATCGCCGACTTCATGAACCGCGTCGAGAAAGTCGTCTTCTCCCGCACGTTGGAGAACGTCGACTGGCACAACAGCCGGATCGTGCGCGACGACGTGCCGGGCGAGGTGGCGAGGATCAAGGCGCAACCGGGCGGCGACATCTTCGTCTTCGGCAGCGCTGACTTCACCGCCACGCTGATGCGGCACAACCTGATCGACGAGTATCGCATCGGCATCAACCCGGTCCTGCTCGGCCGGGGCGTGCCACTGTTCAAGGAGGGCCCGGAGCGGGCGAAGCTGACGCTGCTCGAAGCGCGGCCGCTGCAGTCGGGCGTGGTCATCCTGCACTACGCGCCGGCCGGATCGGAAACGGCGGCATAGGCAGCGCGTGGATTCAAAGCACTCGCAGGGCTTCGGCCAGATCCTGCACCCCGCGGCGGATGGTGGCCTCGTCGAAGGCGGCGAAGCCGAAGACGAGGCCGCCGCGGGGGAGCGGCGCCAACGCGCAGCCGGAGAGCGGCAGGACGACGAGCCCAGCCTGAGCGGCCAGGTCGGCGGCGCGGCGGTCGTCCACACCAGGGGGCAGCCAGCCAACCAGCTGCATCCCGGCCTCCGGCACGTCCAGCTCCAGCAGCGAGCCGAGCCGATCGCGCAGCTCGCCGACCAGGCAATCGCGCCGGCGCTGGTAATGCTGGCGCATCCGCCGCAGATGCCGGGCGAAGTGCCCCTCCCGGATGAAGTCGGCCAGCGCCAGTTGCTCCAGCACCGGCGGGTGCGCGTCGATCGCGCGCCGGGCCGTCAGCAATGGCTCGACCAGTTCGGGCGGCGCGACGACGTACCCGAGCCGCAGCGCCGGGAACAGGGTCTTGCTGAAGGAGCCCAGGTAGAGGACCCGGCGGTCGCGGTCGAGTCCCTGCAGGGCTTCCAGCGGCCGGCCGGTGAAGCGGAACTCGCTGTCGTAGTCATCCTCGAGGATCCAGGCGTCCGCCCGCCGCGCCCAGTCGAGCAGGGCGATGCGGCGGCGCAGGCTCATGGTCACGCCGGTCGGGAACTGGTGCGAGGGGGTGGCGGCGACCAGGCGCGCGTCCGGGCACAGGCGGCAGCCGGCCTCGACGTCGAGCCCCTCGGCATCGACCGGCACGGGGATCAGCCTCGCGCTGGCCAGCGCCAGGGCTCGGAAGACGCCGAAGTAGCCGGGGTTCTCCAGCCAGACGGCATCGCCGGGATCCAGCAGCACGCGGGCCACCAGATCGAGCGCGCCCTGCGTCCCGGCGGTGACGATGATCTGCTCCGGCGCGCAGCGCACGCCCCGCGAGACGGCGATGTGCGCGGCGATCGCCTCGCGCAACGGGCGGATACCGGCCGCCTCCTGATAGCTGGAGCGGCCCGCCAGCGCGTCGCGCGCGTTCCGGGCCAGCAGACGCGCCCAGAGATCATAAGGGAAGAGATCGAGGGCAGGCTGCCCGCCGAGGAACGGTGGCACGGCCTGCACACCGCCCACCAAGCCCTTCGGGATGCCCTCCAGAGCAGCCAGCCGCGCCGCGAGCCGCGGATTGGGCCGGCTCGACAGGGTCGCCGTCTCACCTCCGGGCGCTGGCGTGGCCGGAGGCGGTGCAGCGAGATGGCCGGCCACGCGCGTGCCGTGGCCCACCTGGCTGGTGAGGTAGCCCTCTGATGTCAGCAATTCGTAGGCCAGCACGACGGTCGAGCGCGAGATGCCGAGCTCGGCGGCCAGCGCGCGGCTGGATGGCAGCCGCATACCTGCCGGGAGCTGACCGCTGAGGATCGCGGCGCGCACGCGCTCGAAGAGCTGCCGGTAGAGCGGCGCGTCCAGCGTGCTATCGAGCGCGATCTCCAGGCGCGCTTCCGGGCCGAGCGAGATCGCCACGTTGCACTCCCGTCGTTGTCCTCGCAGGGGCCACCGAAAATGGTATGGCGAATATATCAGGAATTGGCGCTTGTGACACGGCCAATGCACCGGTACTCTGGACTTTGGAATCTTTCGGCAGTTGCCTCAATGAGGAGGTCTCTGAATGGGAGAACGGCTGGACTACGCGGAAGCATCGCCGCAGGGCTACAAGGCGCTGGCTGCGCTGGACGGCTTCGTCGAGCGCAGCGGAATCGACCCGATGTTGCTGGCGCTGGTGCAACTGCGCGCCTCGCAGATCAACGGCTGCGCCTACTGCCTCGACATGCACAGCAAAGACCTGCTGGCGATGGGCGAGGACCCGGTGCGCATCCACACGCTGAGTGCCTGGCGCGAGACGCCCTTCTTCAGCGAGCGAGAGCGCGCCGCGCTGCGCTGGACGGAAGAGATCACGCTGATCAACGAGGGGCACGCACCAGACGACGCGTACGAGGAAGTACGCCGCCACTTCAACGACGAAGAACTGGTGAACCTGACGCTGGCAATCGCCACGATCGGCGCCTGGAACCGGCTGTCGATCGCCTTCCGCGGCCAGCCAGGAACGTACCAATCGTCCCGCCAGCCACTCGCGGCTGCAGCGGGCTAGCGAAAGCCCGGCGCCCACGGCGCCACTGAATGCTTCCCGTGCCCCGCTCCGGCGGGGCACGGGTTTCCCTACCCTCAGGCCAAGCAAAGGAGCAAGCCGATGCCGGCAATCAAGCTGGTAGACCTGCCGCACGCCGGCAACTCGCACCGGTTGGAGGGTCAGCAGCACGGGGACATCCCCGCGTCACTCATCTTCTTCGACGGCCCGCCGGGCAGCGGCTCGAAGCTACATCGTCACCCCTACACCGAGGTCTTCGTGATGCAGGGCGGCGAGGCGACCTTCACGGTCGATGGCGAGGAGATACCGGCGCAAGCCGGCGACATCCTGATCGCCCCGACCGGCGCCCGGCACAAGTTCACCAACACCGGTGACGGGCAGCTGCGCGTGCTCGGCATCCACCTCAGCGCAAGCTTTACCCAGTGGAACGAGGAGTAACCGCCTCGTCCTTCCCCCGTTCGCTGCGCGCCGGCTGCACGCCCAGGTGCTCGGCGCGCAGCTCATCCATGATCTGCTGCCAGAATTCCGGACCGCCCTCTTCGAGCATGCGCGCCTTGGCGTCCGCCCCGGGGCTGACCGGCGTGTGATGCCGGCCCCAGATGGCGATCTGCGCCAGCACGGGAGTCAGCGCGATCGACTTCTCAGTCAGGCTGTAGATGACCTTCTGCCGGTGCGTCGGGTCGCTGCCGCGCGTCAGCAGGCCCTCGTCGACCATGCGCTTGAGGCGGTCGGCCAGGATGTTCGACGAGATGCCCTCCTCCGATTGCAGCAGCTCGCGAAAGCGGCGCTTGCCGAAGAAGAGCATGTCGCGCAGGATCAACAGGCTCCACTTATCGCCCAGGATTTCGAGTGTCAGGTTGATCGGGCAACCCGAGCGGTGTGCTTCGTTCAATGCGTACACCCCCATGCGTACTGCTTGCATTATCGCACCGGCACTCGTACAATGCAACCAGTTGCCTTTTGCAACTGTACGAACACACCCTCAGCCGCGCGTCGGCGCCCGCCACAGAGCTGTGCGGGCACGCGCCAGGAAGGAAGGCACCGTGAACCTCCCGCCAATTGTCACGCGTGAAGCGTGGCTGGAAGCCCGCAAGGCGCTGCTGGAGGAGGAGAAGGCGTTCACCCGCGCCAAGGACCGGCTCAACGCGCTGCGCCGGCAGCTTCCCATGGTCGAGGTCACCGCAGACTACACCTTCGAAGGGCCGGATGGCCGCGTCGAGCTGGGCGAGCTTTTCGAGGGACGCGCCCAGCTAATCGTCTACCACTTCATGTTCGACCCGAGCTGGGACCAGGGATGTCCGGGCTGCACCTTCCTGGTCGACAACATCGGCAAGCTCGACCGCCTGTACGAGGGCAACACCTCCCTCGCGCTTGTCTCCCGGGCGCCCCTCGAGAAGCTGGAGCGCTACCGTGAGGAGCGCGGTTGGTCGCTCCCCTGGTACTCCTCCTATGGCTCCGAGTTCAACTACGACTTCCACGTTACAATCGACCACTCGCGCGGCCCGCAGCAGTACAACTACCGGCCCGCCAGGGATCCGAGCAACGATTGGGACGGCTCGTCGATCGAGCTGCCCGGCCACAGCGTGTTCCTGCGCGACGGCGACCGGATCTTCCACACCTACTCGACTTACCAGCGCGGCGCCGACTTGCTGCTCACGGCCTACAACTACCTGGACCTCACCCCGCTGGGCCGGCAGGAGCCATTCGAGGAGGAATGGAACCGGCGCGCCGCGGCGGGCGAACTCTCGCGTCGCGATCGCGTCGGGGCGCCGCATGGCGCATCAGGGCGCATCAGGGAATAGCAGGCAAGGACGCCTGAGCGATCCGATCCGGTCGCGGTCGACCGGTAGATGAAAGGAACGAGCAATGCAGCACCCGCTTCCCGCCATCGTCTCAGCCGAAGAATGGCAGGCGGCGCTTGAAGCGTTCCTGGTCAAGGAGAAAGCGCATACCCGCGCCCGCGACGCGCTCAACGCCGAGCGCCGGCGGCTGCCGATGGTCAAGGTCGAGAAGGAGTACACCTTCCAGGGTGCGGATGGCCCGGCAACGCTGGTCGATCTCTTCGAGGGCCGCCGCCAGCTCATCATCTACCACTTCATGTATGGCCCGGATGATGAGGAGGCTTGCAGCGGTTGCTCGATGTTCGTCGACAACATGGGCCACCCGGCGCACCTGCACGCACGCGACACCTCGCGCGTCCTCGTCTCCAGCGGTCAGATCGAGAAGCTCATGGCGTTCAAGCAGCGCATGGGCTGGAGCGTTCCGTGGTACTCCTGCTACGGCAGCGATTTCAACCGCGACTTCGGCGTCTTGACCGACGAGGGGGAGGGCTTCGCGCTCAGCGTGTTGCTGCATGACGGCGAAGACGTCTATCGCACCTACTTCACCAGGGGCCGGGGCGTCGAATACCTCGGCTCCAACTGGTCGTTCCTCGACGTCACCCCCTACGGCCGCCAGGAGACCTGGGAAGACTCGCCGCCCGGCTGGCCGCAGTCCGAACCTTATGTCTGGTGGAGATACCACGACAGCTACACCACGTAGTCAGCTGCCGGCAGTACCCGCCGCAGCGGCGCGGCGGGGTCGCGCAACTTCGAACGCAGTGCAAGGAGGCACGCATGGCCAGACGCATGACCATCGAGGAGCGCGAGCGGTTCCTCGCCGAACCGCGTGTCGGTATCATCAGCGTCGCAAGGGATGACGGCCGCCCGCCGCTGACCACTCCCACCTGGTTCAGCTATGAACCGGGCGGCCTCATCACCTTCTTCGCTGGCACTCAAGGGCGCACGGCGCGCCGCTCGGCCCTGATCGAGCGCGCCGGCGCCGTCACCTTCAGCGTTCACACCGACGACTACCCGTATCGCTACGTCACGATCGAGGGCACGGTGGTGGGCGAGGAGCGCCCGCCCTCCGAGCAGCAGTTGCTCGCGATCGTCGGCCGCTACCTGCCAGAGGATCTGGCGCGGGAATTCGTCGCGGGGGAACTCGCGAATCCCGGCCCGGGGTTCGTGCTCTATTCCGTGCGGCCCGAGCGCTGGCTGACGAGCGACTTCAGCGACGAGCCGGTAACGAGCGACAGCCTGGAACCAGATCATCCCAGCGGTGCTGAGACGCACCGTGATTCAGCGTAGGGAGAGCCGATGGGCAAGCTGATCTACTCGATGTCGACCTCGATCGACGGCTGGATCTCGCGCCCGGGCGGGGAGCTGGACTGGCACCACATGGACGCCGAGCTCCACGACTTCATCAACGCCCGGCAGCGCGAGTTCGGTGGCTATCTCCTGGGGCGCAAGGCCTACGAGATGATGGAGGACTACTGGCCAACAGCCGACCAGGACCCGGACGCGCCGGGCTACGTGGCCGACTACGCCCGGATCTGGCGCGAGAAGCCGAAGGTCGTATTCTCATCGACGCTGCAGGAGGTTCAGGGCAACGCCCGGCTGGCACGGGACGACGCGCATGCCGAGATCGCGCGCTTGAAGGCGGAACCGGGCCAGGACCTGTCGATCGGCGGCCCGACGCTGGCCGGGGGCGTCGCCGACCTAGTCGACGAGTTCTGGATCTTCGTCAACCCAGTCGCGATCGGCGCGGGCGCGCCGCTGCTCCCGGGAGCCAACTCGACAATCAGGCTGAAGCTGGTGGAAACCCAGACGTTCGGTCTTGGCGTGATCTATTTGAGGTATGCCCGCGCGGAGAGCTAGCGCTGGGCTACAGGAAAGTGGGAAAGAGCGACGATGTCCACCACCACACGGGCTGAGGAATTGACCGCGCAGTTCGAGAAGGTCAACGCCGAGGCCGCCGCCATCATTGAAGACTGCGGCGCAGAGGACTGGAGCCGGACCACGGCCGCCGAGGGCTGGACCGTGGCCGCGACCGCGCATCACATCGCGAGCGTGCAACAGAGATTCGCCAGCCTGGTCGGGATGCTGGCCGCCGGAGAAACCTTCTCCCCGACGATGACGATGGATCAGGTCCACGCGCAGAACGCGCGCCACGCCAGGGAGTACGCGGCGGCAGACAAGGACGAGACGCTGGAACTCCTGCATGCGAGCCGCGACGAGATCCTGGGCCACTTCCGAGCGCTAACCGACGACGCCCTGGAGCGCCACGCGGGAACCTTTGGCGGTAACGACCTGACGGTCGGCCAGGTGCTCGAGAACATCATCATCGGCCATCCCCGCGACCACCTGGCGAGCATCCGCGAGACGCTTGGGGACTAGACACAGGCGGCTGCGGGCGCTCAACGTCGCGCGCTCGTGGCAGCTATCCAAGGGAGGTCACGAGATGCAGGTCAGCAGGCTATCGCGGGAGGGGCTCGTTGAGCTGCGGGCGATGCTGGAGAGCTACGTCGAGCGCGGCGTCGTGCCCGGCGCGGTGGCGGTCGTCAGCCGCGGCAACCAGACGCACATCGAGGCGGTCGGCAACCTGGCGCTGGGCGGCGACACGCCGATGACGCCCGGCTCCATATTCCGAATCGCCTCAGTGACCAAGCCGATCACAGCCGCGGCGGCAATGATCCTGATCGAGGAGGGCAAGCTGGGGCTGGATGCCCCGGTGGACGACCTCCTTCCCGAGCTGGCGAACCGGCGTGTGCTTAGGAGCATCGAGTCGGAGCTCGACGACACCGTGCCGGCCAGGCGGCCGATCACCACGCGCGATCTGCTGGCCTTCACCAGCGGCTACGGGTTCATCATGGCGATGCCGGGCACCTACCCCATCCAGCGCCGGATCGAGGAACTCGACCTCGCGAGCTTCGGTCCCCCCGGCGAATCGGCGCACACGCCGGACGAGTGGCTGGCCCTGCTGGGAACCCTGCCGCTGCTGCACCAGCCCGGCGAGCAGTGGCTCTACAACACCAGCGCCTACATCCTCGGTATCCTGATCCAACGCGCCGCCGGCCAGCCTTTCCCCGACGTGTTGCGCGAGCGGATCTTCGAGCCGCTGGGCATGGTCGATACGGGCTTCGTCGTCCCGCCGGAGAAGCTCGACCGGCTGACGAGCGCCTACGCGACCGATCCGGAAAGCGGGGCGCTCGAACTGATGGATGCGCCGGAAACCAGCCTCTGGAGCCGGCCGCCGCGCTTCCCGGACGGCGGGGGCCTCCTCGTCTCGACGGGCCCGGACCTTAACGCCTTCGCTCGCATGATGCTCCAGGGCGGCCAGTACGAGAGGCAGCGCATCCTCTCGCGCCCCTCGGTCGAGATGATGATGAGCGACCAGCTGACGCCCGAGGTCCGCGCCAATTCTCCGGCGGTGCCGATCTTCCTGGGGCAGCGGAGCTGGGGCTTTGGCGGCGCGGTCGTGATCGAGCCAGATAACATCTCAGCGACGACCGGCCGCTACGGCTGGGAAGGCGGCTTCGGCACCACCTGGCAGGTCGACCCGGCCAACGACATGACGATGATTCTGCTGACCCAGGCTATGTTCACCGGTCCGAACCCGCCACCGGTCATCCACGACTTCTGGGCCAGCGCATACCGGGCAATTCGGGACTGAGGCTGCCCTCCTCGTACATGCCGGCGTGACCGCCCACCGACGGATATGGATGGGCCCCGCCGGTCCGCGTGCGCCCCAGGGTTTCGATGCGCTTCAATGCTCAAGACAGACCAACCGGATCAGGGCGAGGGGCAACCGAGATGTCTGGCGGGGATGTGCTGGGGCTGGCAGGCAAGGAAGTAACCATTCGGCGCGTATTCGACGCCCCGCGCGAGCTAGTCTTCCGGGCCTGGACCGAGCCGCGCCACGTGGCGCAGTGGTTCGGCCCACACCAGTTCACCAATCCGGTCTGCGAGATCGACGCCCGGGCAAGCGGCCAGATCCTGATCCAGATGCAGGCGCCGGACGGCAGTGCCCATCCGATGCGCGGCGTCTTCGAGGAGGTCGTCGAGCCAGAGCGGATCGTCTTCATCTCGACGGCTTTCGAGGACCAGAACGGGGAGCCGCAGCTGGTCGCCCGCAACACGGTGACGTTCCACGAACGCGACGGCCAGACGGAAATGACCCTCCACTCAATTGTCCTCAAGGCCACCCCCGACATGGCCGGCCCTCTCTCCGGCATGGAGCAGGGCTGGGTCGAGAGCTTCGAGAAACTGGGCGCCCACCTCGCGTCGATCGCGCCATGAGCCAGTTGGAGGTCACCGTCTACGAGCTTGCGAATCACCGACCCGTCGGGAGGAACAGCCAATATCCGTGATCGTAGGGGTCGGGTACCCACGGAGCGGGTACCCGCCCCCTACGATGATTGACGGTACGGCTCACGTCAATGCATTGATGGTTTTCGAGATGATGCTGATCCTCGCATCCGGTTAGGCCAGGAGCGCGATGGTCAGCAACGCGGCGGCCGCGAGGGAGGCGCCGGTCCGCAGATGATTCCAGGCTGTCCAGCGGGTGAGGTAGGTGCGCCAGTAGTCCGCCGAGGCGGGGTCGTCAGCATCCAGGGCCGCGAGCCGGTTGTTCATGGGCACGTTGCAGGCGATCGTGACCAGGATCGCGCCAGCGATATAGGTAGCCGCGCCGGCAAGCATGAGTGGGGCCCAGTCCTCATCCAGCGAGAGGGCCGCCATGACGCCGAGCGCGAGACAGAGCAGGGCCGTGCCGAAAAGCGCCGCCATGAAGAGGAACGTCACGGCGCGGCGGTTGATAGCCTGCATCGTGGCGATGCCCTGTGACGGCGGGGGCTCCCTGAGCCCCGCCATCACGAAGGACGAGAACGCGAAGAAGACACCGGCGTTCAGCCCGCAGCCAAGCGCCGCGATAAGAGTGGCGATCGTGAGGTTATCGCTCATGACGCCGGGCTCCAGACGCCGGTCGCGGCCGTCTCGCGAGCGTAGTCGGCGAAATCTCGCGGCGGTCTGCCCAGAGCCCGTTGAACGCCGCCGGCCAGGCTGGTGTTGCGACCATCGAGCACCTCGGTGAAGAGGTAAGTCAGCAACTCGATGAACTCGACCGGGACGCCGGCAGCGCCCAGCATGGCGGCGTACTCATCGACCGTCACTGGCGTGAAGCGGATCTCCCGACCGGTAGCCGCCGCGATCTCACTGATGGCCTCGGAGAAGGTCAGCAGGCGCGTGCCGGTCAACTCATAGAGCTTGCCGGCATGGCCGTCCTCGGTCAGCGCGGCGACCGCGACGTCGGCGATGTCGTCGGCATCGACGAAGGGCTCCGGGACGTCGCCAGCGGGCAGGGCGACGTCGCCAGCCAGGATCGGCTCCAGCAGGTAGTTCTCGCTGAAGTTCTGGGCGAACCAGCTAGAGCGCAGGATCGTCCACTCCGCGCCGGAGGCCTGGAGCACCTGCTCGGCCCGCTCGGCCTCCGGCTCGCCGCGCCCCGAGAGCAGCACCAGCCGGTTCACGCCCTGCTCCAGGGCGATCTCGACGAAGCGCTGCACGGCCTCGACCGCACCAGGCACGGCCAGATCGGGGTAGAAGGTCACATAGGCCGCGCGCGAGCCACGCAGCGCTGGCGCCCAGGTGGCTTCGTCTTCCCAGTCGAAGGGCGGCTCGGCGGAGCGCGAGCCGATTCGCACCGGAAGCCCGCGGGCGGCGAGCCGGGCGGCCACCCGGCGGCCGGTCTTGCCGGTCCCACCGACTACCAGCGTCGGATTCCCGGCCCGTTCGCGGCCCTCGGCAGCGAGGGGCAAGCGCTCTTCGCTATGCGTACGCTGGACGACGTTGTCCATCATGACTGGTCCTTTCCAGTGAGCGCGTCGCTATTCGATGCGTCCATTGTTACCCGTCGCGACTGGAAGGAGAATGATCATTTGTCGCCGAGATATGCTCGTGCGTCCTGAATTGGTGGACGCTCGGGCATGAGGGCCGTACACTGGCCATCATGAACGCACTTCCGGCCACTGCCGATCCTCTGGGAGAGACGCTCTACTTCCTGCGCATGAGCGGGGTGTTCTACAGCCGCTGCGAGTTCAGCGCGCCCTGGGGGCTTGCCCTCCCGCCGATCGAGAACTACCTGATGTTCCACATCATCATCGCCGGGGACTGCCGGCTGGAGATCGATGGCGAAGACGCGCGCATGCTGCGGCCGGGCGACCTGGCCCTGGTGCCGCACGGCCGGGGGCACCAACTCCGGAGCGGGCCCGGCGCGCAGTTGATCGATCTCTGGGATCACCCGCGGGAGATGATCGGCGAGCGCTATGAGGTGCTCCGCCAGGATGGCGGCGGGGAGCCAACGACGCTGGTCTGCGGCGCGGTGCGCTTCGACCACCCGGTCGCCCGGCACCTGATCGAGATGCTGCCCCGGCTCATCGTGGTCGAAGCCGAGCGCTCGCCACGCATGGACTGGACGCGCAGCACCATCGAGCTGATGGCCGCCGAAGCCGGCGACGCGCGCCCGGGCGGCGAGACGATCATCACCCGGCTGGCGGACATCCTGGTGATCCAGGCCATCCGGGCCTGGATCGAGCGCGACCCGGCCGCCCGCTCCGGCTGGCTCGGGGCGCTGCGAGACGACCAGATCGGCCGGGCGCTGACGCTGATCCACCGCGATCCGGCGCGCGACTGGACGGTGGCGGAGCTGGCCGCGGAGGTGGCGATGTCGCGCTCGGCGTTCGCGGCGCGCTTCAACGCGCTGGTTGGCGAGCCGCCGATGCAGTACCTCACCCGCTGGCGGATGCAGCTGGCTCGGGTCTGGCTGGAGGAGGATGGCGCGACGGTCGGCGAGCTGGCCCAGCGGCTGGGCTACGGCTCGGAAGCCGCCTTCAGCCGCGCCTTCAAGCGCATCATCGGCCGGTCGCCGGGGTCGGTCCGGAGGGGCGTGACAGGCGCCCGGAAGCAGCCCGCCTGATTGCCAGAATTCCGCGTACGTATGCCCCCTCACAGCGGCACCCGCAGTTGACATGCAGGCACGATCTGTTACTATACGTACAGATCATTTGTTCTGATTCGGAGGAAGGCGAGACGACTGCCCATGTGCAGGAACATCCGGCCGCTCTTCAATTTCGACCCACCCGCCACCGACGAAGAGATCCGCGCCGCCGCGCTGCAATACGTCCGCAAGATCAGCGGCTTCACCAGGCCGTCGAAGGTCAACGAGGCCGTCTTCGAGGCCGCCGTCGAGGACGTCGCGCGCGTCTCCGCCTGGCTCCTGAACCACCTCCAGACCACGGCGCCGCCGAAGGACCGCGAGGTCGAGGCCGCCAAGGCGCGTGCGCGCTCGCTCCAGCGTTTCAGCGCCTGACCAAGCGCACACCAGCCGGGCGGCATCCCGCTAGGAGCCGCCCGGCCAAGCCGATAGCAGGCCCTCGCGCTCTAGCAGGCTATCCAGGCCGTCGACCAGCCGGTCGAGGGCGTCGAGCGTGTCGCGGCCAGGATCGCATGCCCCGGAGAGCAGGGCGGTGACCTGCCTCTCCAGGTCGTCAGGGATCAGCTGGCAGGCGGCGCGGGCGTGGGCCAGCATGCGCTTCTCGCCGGGATGGGTCTGACGGTTGAGCGCGAAGAGGATGTCGAAGTAGCTGGCCAGGAACGCCGCCAGCCGGTGGTTGACGCTGACCACGTCGCCTCGTTCGATGGCCCGGGCGATCTGGACCCGGAACGAGGAGATGGTCGAGCGCAGGATCGGATGATTCTTGGCCACGATCGCCCGGCGCAGTTCCTCCGGGTACGGGCCGCGCGCCCGGGCCTGGATCTCCGCGAGCCAGCCGGTCGGATCCCAGAGCGGCAGGGCCGTCCTTACGCTGTGCCAGAGGCTCGTCGTGTACCCCGCCCAGGCGTGATGACGGACCAGTACACGGTCGAGATCGTCCTCGATCCAGCCGGGATCGCGGAACATTACGTCGACGTGCAGGCCGGTTTCGGCATCGATCCACTCATCGCCCGGTTCCCAGAAGTCGTTGCCGACCTCGGCTCGCGCGGCGCGCGCCATGGCGATCTCCCGGCGCGCATCCAGCGGCAGCGGCCGGTCCTGATAGACGTAGAGGTCCAGGTCCGACTCCGGCCCGGCGAACCCGGACACCTGCGATCCAGCTAGCGCCACCGCCCGGACTTCCGGCCGCGCTCCATAAGCGCGCGCGACATTTCTCGCCAGCTGCGCCACTGGCTCAGGAAGATCGTGTATCTGCATCGTCAAAGCTCCTTGGCGCCGGAGGCTGGCTACATCTGTCGGGCGGCGGGCTACTCCATGCCGTCGACCAGGCGACGCAGGCGATCGAGGCGCGGGGGCTTGCCGACTAGCTCGCGGGTGTCCGACAGGAGCAGTTCGGCATCCTCGCTGACCAGCACCTGGGCGGCAAGGTTGCGCAGCGTGTCGGCCCCGTAACGCACCAGCTGGCTGAAGGTCGAGCCGGCCTGGATGCCGAAGATGCGCCAGTAGTCGGCGTGCGGCGGGTTGGCCGCCTCCAGCTCGCCGACCACGTCGGACAGCGGGCGCAGGCCGCCGTCGTCGCGGTAGACGCGCAGCTGCAGGCGCTCGATCGTCTGAGCGGTCAGGTCGGAGGGATAGAGCAGGGCGCTCATCGCCTCGCGCAGCGCCTTGCCGCCGCGCGTGCTCTTGACGTTGGCATGGCTGAAGACGGCGATGGCCGCGGCCAGCTCCTCCAGTGCCCAGGGATACTCGTCGTGATTGTCGTTATCGGGTGTACTTGACATCGTCTCGCTGCTTTGCCTGACGCACCATGTCCGGGCCATGCTGGAGAGGACCCGAACCGTTGAGCAACCGCTATCCACCGCGCGGCCGCGAGCCCGGCTACGACCCCTACGACGAAAACGACGACGAGATTCGCATCTCGCGGCGAGCGGTGCTGGCCGGCGCCGCCGGAGCGGTCGGCGTGGCCGCGGCCGCG
>DATGQR010000087.1:0-6710 GCA_035304105.1 Thermomicrobiales bacterium
CGCCGGACGACTTCTGCTTCTCGGGGTCGTTGCGCGTCAGGTCCGGGCTGATGTCCTCCCAACTCGCGCCCTCGTCGTAGGAGACATGCACGACGTTCGAGCAGACGTACAGCTTCTCGGGGTCATGCGGTGAGAACTCGATCGGGAAGGTCCACTGGAAGCGGTACTTGAGCCTCTCCGCGCCAGCGCCGAAGCCGTGGACCTCCGGCCAGACCGTCAC
Source organism: Thermomicrobiales bacterium (assembly GCA_035304105.1). Classification (GTDB taxonomy): domain Bacteria; phylum Chloroflexota; class Chloroflexia; order Thermomicrobiales; family CFX8; genus JAUIIK01. The sequence continues at coordinate 221 of DATGQR010000087.1, forward strand.
GTTGCGCGACTGGCGCGTCTGCGGGTTCCAGGCGCGCAGACGGCCATGACCCAGACCGGTGCCGATGCCGCCGCCGAAGACGGTGTACGGCTCGGTCCGCTTGATCGCGATGTAGCCGGACTCGCCGCCGCCTGGCTCGACATAGTCCTTCCAGCTGATCGCGCCCTCGGTGCTGACCATCGGCAGGCGCATCGCCCAGTTGTCCTGCTGCGAGCCGTAGACGTGGTACGGCGCCTGATCGTCGGTGGTCACGTGATAGAACTGCGCGGTTGGCTGGTTGAGGATCGTCGACCAGGTCTTGCCGCCGTTGTAGCTGACGCAGGCGCCGCCGTCGTTACCGTTGATCAGGCGGTCGGAGTCGTTCGGGTCGATCCACAGCGCGTGGTTGTCGCCGTGCGGCGTTGGGATGGCCTCATACGTTGCGCCGCCGTCGGTCGACTTCCAGCACTGCAGGTTCATCACCCAGACGGTGTCGGCGTCGCTGGGGTCGGCGATGACGTGCATGTAATACCAGGCGCGCCGGCGCAGCTCCGGGTTGTCGCTGACCTTCTTCCAGGTCTCTCCGCCGTCATCCGAGCGGCACATCGCGCCGTCCTCGGCTTCGACCAGCGCCCAGATGCGCTCCGGGTTGGCCGGTGAGATCGCCACGCCGATCTTGCCCAGAATGCCGTCGAACGGCAGGCGGTCCGTGATGTCTTCCCAGGTGTCGCCGCCGTCGGTGGACTTCCAGAGGCCGCTATCCTCGCCGCCGCTGCTGGCCGCCCAGGGGTAGCGCTGCGCCTGCCAGATGGTCGCGTAGACGATGTGCGGGCGGGTCGGGTCCAGTGAGAGGTCGACTGCCCCGGCGCGCGGGCTCTTGTAGAGCGTCTTCGTCCAGGTCTTGCCGCCGTCGGTCGTCTTGTAGACGCCGCGCTCCTCGTTCTCACCCCAGGCGTGGCCCAGCGCCGCGATCAGCACAGTATCCGGATCCTCGGGGTGGATCACGATCTGGCCGATGTGGCGCGTGTCCTCCAGCCCGAGGTGCTCCCAGGTCTTGCCGCCATCGAGCGTGCGGTAGACGCCGTCACCGTGCGAGACATTCGAGCGGATCGTCGACTCGCCGGTGCCGACATAGAGAATGTTCGAATTGGACGGCGCCATCGCGATCGCCCCGATCGCGGCCGTGTTGAAGTACTTGTCGGTGATGTTGTACCAGTGGTCGCCGCCGTCGTCCGTCTTGAACACGCCGCCACCGCACGACCCCATGTAAAAGACCGCCGGATTCGTCGGGTCCCCGACGACGCAGGTGACGCGGCCGCCACGGTGCGGGCCGATGTTGCGCCATTTCAGCGATTCAAACTTTCGTGAATCTGCCGCCATACTGGACTCCTTCCCTATTACCAGCTTGCCCGGAGCGCTCGATTTCATGTTATGTTCAGTCCACGCGCCCACTTTGGGGCATTGTCGACCGGTTCGGGAGGGCTGTCAACCGGCGGCAGTAACGCCCGCGCCACTCCTGTTCCTCGCCTCCCCGCCGAAGCAGCGCGCCAGTCAGCGTCCGCTCACCGTTCGTCTCACGACCGTGGCTCGTTTATCGGGCCGGCGCGCTCTTGCAAGCCACAAGGAAGCTGTGCGAACATGCGCGCCATCGAGCAGATGAAGTGGTGATCTCCGGTTTCCGAGCGTGTGTCGGCGCATGGCACGAAACCTGCAACGGCATAATCGACGTACACCGGATAACCACACTTACTAGATTGGATCGGCTCATGGGCTGGCCTAATCTCGGCCTCTCGCATCGTCCGGCGGTGACCGGCATCAATGGGGCAGTGGCCTCGGCGCACCCACTCGCGTCGCTGGCGGGCCTGCGGATGCTCCAACAAGGAGGCAACGCGATCGATGCGGCTGTGGCGACGGCGGCTGCGCTGAACGTCGTCGAGCCGTACATGTCGGGCGCGGCCGGCGTCGGTTACATGGTCATCAAGAGCGCGGCTGAGGGTGGCGACAAGCCAATCGTCCTCGACTATATCGGCCGCGCGCCGGCGGCGGCCACGCCCGACATGTTCCCGGATGAGGACACCAAGAATACCGGCATCCGCTCGCCACTCGTGCCCGGTGCGCTGGCCGGCTGGCTGATGGCGCTGGAGCGCTTCGGGACGATGGACCGCGCGACGGTGTTCGCGCCGGCCATCTCCTACGCCCGCGATGGCTTTCCCGTGACGATCACCAATAACCGCTTCATGAGCGCTTCTGTCGACAGGCTCCGCGAGTGGGAGACATCCCGCGCAGCCTACCTCCATGACGGCGAAGCGCCGAAGGCGGGCAGCATTCTCAAGCAGCCGGACCTGGCGCGCACCTTCGAGGCGTTCGTCGAGGGCGGCGCCGATGCGCTGTACGGAGGACCGATCGGTAAGGAGATCGCGCGCTTTTCCCAGGAGAACGGGGGCCTCCTTACCGAAGAGGACCTGGCCAGCTACAAGCCGGAGTGGCAAGAGCCGATCTCGACCACCTATCGGGGGTACACGATCTACTGCCCGCCGTTGCCCTGTAGCGGCATGCAGTATCTCCAGACGCTCAACATCGTCGAGGGCTTCGACATGAGGTCGATGGGGCACAACAGCGCCGACTACATCCACCACCTGGCCGAGGCAATCAAGCTGGCCGTCGCCGATCGCACCACCTACGCGCCGAACACCGAGTCGCCGATCGAGCAACTGATCTCGAAGCAGTACGCCGCCGGACGTCGCGAGTTGATCGATCCTCGCAAGGCCGCCTTCAGCGGCGGCGACCGCTACACCTCGAAGAAGGAAGCGGAGGAGATCCGGCCCGGCAGCGTCGCTGACATCCTCACCGAGTGCACCACGCACTTCGTGACGGCCGATGTGGCCGGCAACGTCGTCGCCTGTACCCAGACGCTCGGTAGCGGCTTCGGATCAGCGGTGGTCCACGGCAACACCGGCCTGGCGCTCAACAACTTCGCGAACTGGTTCGACCTGGATCCCGAGAGCCCCAACGTGATCGCGCCGAATAAGAAGGTCGAGATGTGCCTGTCGCCCTCGCAGATCTGGCGCGACGGCGAGTTCGCGATGGCAGTCGGCACGCCCGGGTCGTTCGGGATCATGCAGACGACGCCGCAGATGATCATGAACCTTATCGATCACGGCTACAGCATCCAGGCTGCCATCGAGGCTCCGCGCTTCAAGGCCCTGCGCGGCACCCACATGGTGATCGAGAGCCGCGTCGATAGTGAGGTTCTCGCCGAGCTGGAGCGGCGGGGCCACGACGTCGAAGTCCTGGACGCCTGGAATGCCACGTTCGGTGGCGGCCAGGGCATTCTGCGCGATCCGGAAAGCGGCGCGTTCTTCGGCGGGGCGGACCCGCGCCGGGATGGCTACGCGCTGGCCCTCTAGAAGGGAGCCTCTCATGACCGCGACCCAGACGCGCTCGCGCGAGCAACTTGCCGAGGCGCTGTCGCGAGTCCCGCGCGAGCCTGTCGCCTGCCTTCCGACACCGTTGGAGGAGGCGCCTCGGCTGCGCGCCGCGCTGGGCCCCGAGGCGCCGCGCATCTTCATCAAGCGCGATGACCTGACCGGTCTGGCCTTCGGCGGTAATAAGGTGCGTCACCTGGAGTTTCGCCTGGCCGACATGCGCGCCAAGGGCTGCGACGCGCTCGTGGTCACCAACGTCGCGCAGTCGAACCACGCCCGGCTCCATACTGCGCTGGCGGCGAAGTTCGGGATGTCCGCCTATATCATCAAGATCCCCAGCCAGAAAGATGACCCGGTCAACGGCAACCTCCTGCTCGATCACATCATGGGCGCCACAATCATCGAAGCGCCCAGCGACGATCCGGTTGTCATCAACCGCGAGCTTGAGCAGTTGATCGCCCGGCTAGAGTCCGAGGGGCGTACCGTCTACAACGTGCCAAATGACAGTTTTTCGAAGATTGCCGGTTCCTGCGGCTACGTCAACGCCGCGCTCGAGTTGCTCGGCCAGCTAGACGCCGCTGGCGCGGTCGCGGACCACATCTACCTGGCTTCCGGCACGTCGTCGGCCGGGCTGGCGCTCGCCGGGAAGGCGCTCGGCGAACGCTACGTCGTCCACTCAATCGCGGTCGGTCAGAGCCGGCCCGAGGTCGAGAGCTACGTGTGCGGCACCGCCAACGGAGCGGCCGAGTTGCTCGGCCTGGACGTTCGGATCGAGCCCGGCGACGTTCGCGTTCACGACGAGTACATCGGCCAGCGCTACGGCATTCCGACCGAGGCAGGGCTTGAGGCGATCACGCTTGCGGGCCGCACTGAAGGGCTGATCCTCGATCCTGTCTATACAGGGAAGGCGATGTCGGCGCTGATTGACCACATCCGGCGAGGACTCATCGGCGCGGATGAGACGGTGGTCTTCGTCCATACCGGCGGGCTGCCGATCACCTTCGCCTATGCGCCGGAGATCATGGCGAGTTTGCAAGGGATGGAAGGAAAGGAGGCATGAGCCGGTAGCAGAGTCTGTGAGGAAAGGGAACCCAGCAGCAGTTGGAGCGGGGAAGTTGACCATGAGCGAGCATGAACGCGATGATATTCTCACCCGATTTTACGACCTGAATCTGAGCCGCCGGGGCTTGCTTGCCGGCACGCTCGGCGTCACCGCGGCGGCCCTGCTGGCCGCGTGCGGCGGTGATGACGACGATGACGACGATGATGGCGGCGACGAGCAAAGTGGCGGAGACGAGGACGCCGACGCCGAGGATACCCCCGAGCCCGAGGAAGAGCCGACGGCGACCGAAGCGCCGGCTCAGCCGACGAATACTCCATCCCAGTCCGGCGCCGGCGCAGTTGGAGATTTCTCGCAGGTCACACAGTTCGACAACCCGGCTCCCGGCACGCCCACCGGCTCGAAGCCGGACGAGCTGATCATCGTCTGGGGCGCCAACCAGTTCGCCACGCACGGGATCGACCCGCAGCTCCACGTCGGGACGATCGCTGAGGCGCAGCTGCGCCACATGTACGAGCCGCTAGTCAAGTTCGAGCGCGATCTCCAGACAATCTCGCCGGTTCTGGCGACTGAGTGGGAGCGTATCGACGAGCTGACCATGCAGTTCAAGCTGCGCGAGGGCGTTACCTTCCACGACGGCGAGCCGTTCAACGCCGAAACCGTGCGATACAGCATCCTCCGCCCCTTGAGCGATGAGACACCCGGCGACGCGCGCAGCACCTACTCGATCATCTCCGACGTCGAGATCGTTGATGAGTACACCGTCAATATCAAGACAAGCCAGCCGGATCCGGCCCTTTTGGCGCGCCTCACTGGCTTCCACATGGTGATGGTGCCGCCGGCCTGGATCGGCAGCGATCAGGAGCGGCTCAGCCGCGAGGGCAATGGCACCGGCCCCTACCGGTTCGTCAGCTGGAGCCCAAACGAAGATCTGGTGCTCGAGGCGAACGAAGACTACTGGGGCGGTGCGCCGTCGATCAAGCGCGTGCGCCTGCGGACGATCACCGAACAGGCCACGCGCGTATCGGCCCTACGCGCCGGTGACGTCCACGTCATCAAGGATGTCGGTCCAGAGGAGATCGACACGATCAACGCCGAAGATGGGCTGCGCGTCGTCCGCGCCGTCAGCAACCGCGTGCCCTTCTATTTCTTCACGACGGAAGTTGAGCCGTTCGACAATCCGCTGGTGCGCCAGGCGATCAATTACGCCGCCAACGTCGATGGTGTGATCGACGCGATCCTGCTGGGCAACGGCGAGCGCCTCTCGACCGTGCTGGGCAAGTGGGTGTTCGGCTTCGATCCGACGCTGCCGCCCTATCCGCACGATCCGGAGAAGGCGCGCGAGCTGTTGGCCGAGGCCGGCTATCCGGACGGCATCGACGTCAGTATCTGGCACATTCAGGGCCGCTATCCGAAGGACAAAGAGGTGGCCGAGGCGATGGCCGGCGCGATGGCTGAGGCAGGCATCAATTGCACGCCCGAACTGCGTGAGTCGGCTGTGCTCAATGAGCTGCAGATGGCCAAGGAGACCCCGGGTCTGGTGTTCGCTTCATGGGGTAACTGGTTCTTCGATGCCGACAACACCTTCGTGCCGCTTTTCGGTTGCGAGTCGGCCGTGAACTACGGCGACTGGCGCCGGCCGTACGGCTGCAACGAGGAGTTCGAGGCAGTCATTCAGGAGGCGCGGACCGAACTCGACGTCGATCGACGCCTGGAACTCTACGCGGAGGCGCAGCGAATTCTCTACGAGGACGCTGGCGCGCTCTTCATGTACCAGCTCGTCGACATCTTTGGCGTCAACGACTGGGTCAAGTGGGAACCGCGCCACGACGAGATGATGTGGGCGCACGAGATGGAGTGGAACGAGTAAAGGGGCGCAGTTTGTAGGTTGTAGTTCGTAGTTTGTAGGAAGAAGAAGGGAACCGATTAGCGGGGAACGGTTAGCGGGTGAAGACCGGCCGGGCTCCCACTCTTCCTACAAACTACAACCTACAAACCTACAAACTCCTGTCCCTAAGTCGGAAAG
>DATGQR010000088.1:0-9253 GCA_035304105.1 Thermomicrobiales bacterium
CTCCTATAATTGCCGGAATGCTTGCGGGGTGGGGAGCCTTTCGGGGAGCTGCCGGCAGGCCTGCGGCAGCGGTCTACGACGTGGAATTGTGGCGGCAACGTGGCGATCCGGGAAGAAACGAAGCAAGGCGCGCGGCCGGGAACGCAGGCCACGGAGCCTATTGGCATCTCGGCCACGCGGGTCGCCGGCTACCTGATCGCCGGCTCGCTGGGACTGATCGCCGCCCACCTGGCGTTCACCTGGAACTACCTGCACGGCATCCACTTCCCCGGCGCCATTCAGCTCTATGTGCTCTTCGACGCGGCCGAAGAGGTGACGATACCGACCTGGTACGCGTCCTCGCTGCTGCTGGGGGCCGCGCTGCTCTTCGCGGCGATCGCCGTCTTCGCCGCGCGCGAGCGCCAGCCGCTGACCCGCCACTGGTATGGGCTGGCCGCGATCTTCCTGGGCCTGTCGATCGATGAGGCCGCCGACGCGCACGGCGCGATCTCCTACCGGATGAGCGACGCGCTCGACGTCAGCGGGCCGCTCACCTACCCCTGGGTGATCCCCGGCGCGATCTTCACCGTCGCCGTGGCGCTGGCCTATCTCTCATTCCTGCGGCAAATCGACCCGCTGCTGCGCCGCCGTCTGCTGATCGCCGGAGCGCTGTATGTCAGCGGGGCGCTCGGCATGGAGATGGTCCAGGCGACCTACGACAGCATGTACGCCAACGAGACCTTCTACGCGCTGCTGGTCGGCATCGAGGAGGGCATGGAAATGATCGCCATCGCCTACCTGATCGGCGCGCTGCTCTCCCACCTGGCGCCAATGCTGCGCCGGCTGGGGCTGCGGATCCAACCCTTCGAGCCGCGCTAATCCTGCCGCCGGACTCTCACCTGCGGCAACCTGGGCCGGTAGGCAGGCTCAGGCTCATCCGATCCAACACGATCGGACTCAATGCCATCCTTGCCCGATCTCACCTGAGCGACTCCATCCGGCTCGGGTTCGTCTGAGCCGGGGGCAACCAGCTCGGGATCGCCGGCATCCGAGATTGGCAGGTAGCAAAGCAGGAATTCAACGTCGTCCCGGCTGATGAGTCCAGACTGGAGCGCGCCCGACGCCTCGCCGTACACACGAGCGCGGATCTCGCCCGGAGACAATGGATCTTCGGGGTCGAGGTAGCCCTCGTCGAGCAGGTACTTGCGGAAGGCATCGATGTAGTCGGTACGCAGACGACGCACGTGGCCGGCATCGAGGCGGCGAAGCAACACCTCGGCATCGCCTTGTACAATCTCGGCCTGCTCGATCACACGGTCGATGAACGCCGCAGTGAATGCCTCCGAATCGAGCACGGCGGCCCGGTCGACTGGGCGGCCGCGGCCGACGCGATAGGCGCGAAGCGCGGCGTCGAGGATGTTCGCGCGGGCGCGGGCACGCTCGAACACGTCGGAGGACACGTAGTCCCCGCCGAACTCGACCAGCGTCTCGAGCTGGCCCCAGGTGGAGATGCCCATCGACAGCAGCCGGTGGAGCGCGTCGAGGTCGTCCACGACGTACCAGAGATGGGCGCCAGCCGCATCGAGGCGCGGATCGATCTCGGGAACGTGGAGGACCTGGCGATAGGCCAGCCGGTCGGCGCCGTTCGGGCCCGGCACGCCCGGCGCGGCCGGCTGGAGGTCGACCAACACCGACGGCTCGTCGAACTCGGGCAGCTGGCGGGCCTCGGCCAGGCTGATGACGTTGTGGGGCAGGTCGGAGTAATCGGCCAGCAGGCGCCGCCACTTGCCGACCTCGTCGTGCTGGGCGGTGAAGTAGAAGACCTGGCGGCCAGTACGGCAGATCTCGCAGACGGCGCGGATGATCGCCTCGGCGCGGTGCTCGTCCGCGTTGCCCAGCGTCTCGTCGAGGATCAACGGCAGCATCGGCCCCTGCTCCATCTCCTCGACGAACGCAATGCGCACGGCCATCAGAAGCTGCACGCGCGTCGCGCTCGATAGCTCGTCCAGCTCGTGGATCACTTTCGTCGTCGTGTCCTCGGCGCGGAAGGCCGGGCGCGGCTCGTCAGCGAACTGGAGGACGTAGCGGCCCCGGGTCATGCGGGCGAACAACTCGCGGGCGCGGTGGAACACCTTCGGGCGGTCGCGGTCGCGGGTCTGGCGGCGCACAAAGTCGGCCAGTTCCCAGCCGGCGGCGAGCCGGTAACTCTCCTCGCGGTCGGCGCGCAGGACGTCGACGGCGGCCGCTTCAGCGGCGAGCGCCCGCTCCAGGTCGTGGGCGCGCTTGGCCTGTTCGACGCGCGTCTCGATCTCGATGATCTGGCGATTCAGCTCGTCCGCTTCCTCCGCCCGGGCGGTCAAGCTCTCCAGTTCGTCCTGCAGCTCGGACTCTTCCCGCTCGGCGAGGTCGGCGCGCTCGCCCAGCGCAGTCAGGGCCTGATCCAGCGCCGACTCGGCCCGCTCGACGGCTCGCTTCGCGCTCAGGTACTCGTCGCGCTGCTCCAGCCAGTCGGAGAGCGTCTGCTCCGCATCCGGCGGCAGGCTGAGCTGCTCGAAGATGCGGGCACGCTCCCGGTCCAGCCGCTCGATCTCCGGCCGGATGACCTGCTCCAGGTCGCGCCAGGCAGCGTCCCGCTTCTGGCGAACCTCGCGCAGCCGCTGGACACGGTCAATGAGGTCATCGATGTAACCCTGCGCGCTCTCCTGGTCAGCCGCCGGCGAATAACCGGCGCGGACGAGGTCAGCATTGAGCGCCGCCAGCAGCGCATCGAACTGCTCGCGCTCGTCAGACGCGAGCTGCCGTGCGCCCGCAAGCCGGGCGTCGGCCTGCTGCCAGCGGTCGAGATTCTGGGCGAGCAGGAAGAGCTGGGCCGGCTCCAGGGGCTGAATGCCCAGCGACTCGCACTCCGACGTCCATGCCTGGTATGCCTCGCGGTACTCGTTGGTCGCCTGCTGCCAGCGCGCTTCGAGCGCCGCCCAGCGCTGGGCACGCTCCTGCTCCAACTGCTGGCGTCGGAGTTCCTGGCCCAGCCGATCGGCCTGCGCCGTAACCTGCTCGACGTTCCAGGCACGCGGCTGCTCCAGGCCCAGCGCGACGTACTCCTGGCGAGCGTATTCCGCGCGGCCGGTCCGCGGAGTCCTCGGGCGCATCACGAGCGCCAGCACGACCGGGACTGGCGCGAACAGGATCAGCACTAGCAGGAGCGGGTGGCCGATGATCCCGGCGAGAAGCGCGGCCAGGGCGATCAGACCGGCAGCGACGGCGGCTGGGACGAGCGTGCTGGATGATGATGCGGCCACGGGCGCGTCGCCGGAGCGCAGCCAGGAGTTGAGCGCGGCAATGCCACGTTGCAGGCGCTCGACGTCGCGATAGTCGCCGCCGTCACCGAGCCAGCCACGCAGCGCTTCGGCGGCCTCGTATTCCCTGCGTGCCTGCTCCAGGCGCTGCGCCAGTCTCAGCAGTTCACGCAGCCCGCTGGATTCCAACTGGCGGATCCGGGCCTCGTCGATGCCATCTCCAAGTTGCCCGACGGCATGGTCGCGCTGCTTGAGCGCCTCGCTGGCGGCGTTCTCCGCCTCGCGCAGCCGGCCGGCGTGCTCCTGAAGTTTCCGGCCGCGCTCCCGCAGCTGGGCGGCGAAGCCGGCCGGCAGCTCGACGCCGTCCAGACCAATGGCCTCAATCGCGGCCTCGGCTTGCTCGATATCGGCGAGCGCCTGGCGCCGCCGGTCCTCGTAGCCGTCACGTCGCGCGCGGATGTCGTCGAGCCGCTCCAATTCGTCGCCCCGCAGGCGGGCGGTGCCTTTCGGCAACAACTCCAGCGTGTCTTGAGCCTGCTTGAGATCGCGCCGGTGTGCGTGGGCGACGAGCGCCTTCCGCAACACCTCAGCCTCGCCGCTCGCCCGGCGAGCCGCGTCCAACTGCTCGCGTAGCTCGCTCAGCTGCATCTGCTCGCGCAGGAGTTCATGTTGGGTGCGGAGTGCTTCCTGCCTTCGCTTTCTGGCCTGATTGCGACGGCGAATGTTCCCGGAGGGACGGGACGGCCTTGCGCGATAACCGAGCTCTTGGCGCGCGGCCTCGACGTCATAGCCGCCGGACGACTCACGCAGGATGATGCCCGCGAAGTCGGCGTCCTCAGCCTGGAGCAGGTCGTGGAGGGTCAGGACGTAGCGATCGCGGTACTCGTCGGCGTCAATCGGCAGGCGCGCGCCGGGGCTGCCATCCTGGCGGCAGACCACCTCGCCGGAGTCAACCTCGATGTGCCACTGCGAGCCCTGCAACTCCAGGTGACCGGCCAGCGAGGCCCGCTCCCAGCCGTCGAAATCCGGCCAGAGCAGCATCTGGAGCGCCAGTGCCGTGGTCGTCTTGCCGGAGGCGTTGGGGCCGTAGGTGATGTTGATGCCGTCGCACAGGCCATCGAGCGTGAAGTGCGTCTGGATGCCGGGGGTGCGGCGCAGCTCCAGGCGGCGGAAGCGTAGCGCAGGCTTACCGCTCATACCGCCTCCTTCTGTGCGATCAGGGCGTCGAGCAGCGACCAGGCTTCGGCCTGCAGAAAGCCCAGAGCATCGGCCTCGTCCGGCTCGGCGTCGGCCGGGAGGTCTTGGAAGAACCTGGAGCGGTGAATCGACCGCAACTGGCGCAGGGTGCCGTCGACCAGCTCGCCGTACTGCTCGCGCGCCTCGCCCGCTTCGATGGCCTGGATGACGCGGGCGACTTCGCCGGGCGGGTCGTTGCGCGCCGCCAGCTGCTCCAGGTCGAGCGCCGGGCGCGTCTGGTAGTCGATCCGCTCGACGACCGCTTCCAGGCCGCTGGGCGCGGTCAGGTTCAGGTCTTCCTCTGCGGCCCCCAGGATCTGGCGCAGCCGTCCATGAAGCGGCGTCCGGCCGGTGAGCGTCAGCCGGCAGGAGAGACAGGCCAAACGCTCGTAGCGATGCTCGTCGCGCTCCACGGCCTCGCGCAGGGCGCCGTAGACTCGGTCACGCGCATCGTCATCGGTCTCGACGTCGCGCATGTCGACATCGAGCGCCAGGTAGCAGACGGACGAGAGCGGGATGCGGCGCGTCGTGACCCGTCCCGAAGGATCGATTTCCGCCAGGACGACGCCGTGGACGCCCGTCTCACCGGGGTCCATGGCCTGGGGCGAGCCGGGGTAGATCACCGGCGGCGCGCCCTCGCGCGCATAGATGGCGCCCGCGTGGATGTGGCCCAGCAGCCAGAGGGTGACCGGCTGGCGCTGGAGGTCGGACAGCGTCACCGGGCCATACTGGCTGCCCGGCTGGTCCAGGTCGGCGTGCAGCAGGCCGAGCACCGGCGTTCCGCCGGCCGGCGGCGGGTCATAGGTATCCAGGGGATTCTCGGCGACATGCTCGCTGGGGAAGGACCAGCCGTCGACGTGCAGGGTAGGTCGCCCGTCGCGCTCGACGGTGCGGCGCTCCCAGCGCCCGTCGTGGCCGAGCAGGTGGAAGCGCTCCGATGCCAGCGTCTCGGCGAGCTGCGGCAGGACGTGATGATCGTGGTTACCGGCCACGGCGAAGGTGTCAATGCCCGCAGCGAGCAAGCGCCGCAGGCCGCGCTCCAGTGGGCCGATGGCCTCGAAGAAGCGGTTGGCCTGATCTACCAGGTCGCCGCTGAGGGCGACGACATCGACGCGCTCAGCCAGCGCCGTCTCGACGACGGCATCCCAGGCAGCGGCACAGCTGTGCGCCGGGCCGTCGAGCGAATCCGGCAGCTTGCTGGAGCGCCGTCCGATGTGCAGGTCTCCGGCGCACAAGAGCTTCATGGTCCGGTCACCCCCGATCCCAAATCCGGCCCATGCATGGAAACAGAAGTAGCGCAGTCAGCCATTTTGCCCTACGATACCAGAGGATGCCGGGTAACGACATGCTCCCTGGCATCCCATTGTCGCATGTCCGTACACGTAAAGGCAGCCAGAAAAACGCCTGAGGACGAACGTATACCGGTTTTTGGACCCGACGCCTCAGGGCGGAGCGCGGCGCAGCCGGGAGCACTCGTCCCATCCAGGCCGCGCCTCAGCAGGAGAACACCAGCGATCGGGGAGGCATGAGCCCGCAGCGCATCACCAGCCTCAATGAAGAGCAAGCCCGCGCCGTGCGCCATCGCGGCGCGCCGCTGCGGATCGTCGCCGGGGCGGGCACCGGCAAGACCGCCACGTTGACCGCCCGCTTCATCGACCTGGTCGAGCACGGCGACGCCCGGGTCGATCAGATCCTTGCGCTCACCTTCACCCGCAAAGCCGCCAACGAGATGCGCGAGCGGATCGTTCGCGCGCTCGATCAGAGCTACGCGACGCTCTGGGTCACGACCTTCCACGCCTTCTGCCAGCGGGCGTTGAGGCTGGAGCTTGCCAGCCAGGGACACCCGCCGCGAGTGATCGAGGGCGACGAGCGCTGGCTGGCGCTCGACGCGGCGCTCGACGGCGCCGAGTTGCCCAGCTACCGCAATCGCCGGGCGGATCTACTGCGTCAGGCGCTGCTCTTCATCGACCGCATGAAAGACGAGTGCCTCTCGCCCGAGGACGCCGCAGACATCGCCCGGAAACGCAACAGCCAGCAACTGGCGGACCTGGCCGAGGCCTACCGCCGCTACCAGCGCCAGATCCGGGAGCGGGGCGAGTTTGACTTCGGCGAACTGCAGACGCGCTTCATCGAGATCCTGGAGAGCGACCGGGAAGCGCTGGATCGCTGGCGGGACACCTTCAAGCACATCCTGATCGACGAGTACCAGGACGTGAACCAGGCGCAGGCGCGTATCATCAAGCTACTGGCCGGCGATGGTCGCAACCTGACCGTCGTGGGCGACACCGACCAGGCCATCTACGCCTTCCGAGGCGCAAGCCACCGCTTCTTCGACAACCTGCCCCAGGAGTTCCCCGGCACTGAGACGATCAACCTGACGCGCAACTACCGTTCGCATCAGGCGATCCTCGACGCCGCCAACGCCCTGATCAGCCACAATCCGCCGGCCACCGGCCCGCGCCCGGGCCTGAGCGCCGCCAGCGGCGAGCGTGGCCCGACGCCGAGCGTCTACCGCGCCGAATCCGAGATGGATGAGGCCCAGACGATCGCCCGGGAGATCGCCCGGTTGCACTGGCTGGAGGATGTCAAGTTCAACGACATTGCAGTGTTGTTGCGCAGCGTCAGCGCGGCCGGCGGGACGATCGTCCAGGCCATCCGCGAGTACGGCGTGCCGGTCGTCTTCGCCGGGCGCGACTACCAGACCACCCGCGCCACCGCCGACGTGGCCGCCGGGCTGCGGCTGATCGACGGCGAGGAGCCGGATGCGCTCTGTCACATCCTCGCCTCCTGGCCGGTCGACCCGATCCGGGTCATCCAGGCCCGCGCCGAGACGCCCGGCGATCCCGATTTCATCGACCGCTGGACGCGCGAGGACGTCCACGCCTACCGGGCGATTCGCTTCATCAGGCAGCAGATCGCTGAGTTGCGCGACCTGCCACTGGCGGACCAGGTCTACAAGACGCTGGAGATCTGCCGGCATCTGCCGCCGCCGGAAGAGCCGACCTACGACTTCATCGCCTACATGCGCGCCTTCCGGCAGATCCTCGACCGGGCGACGCGGCTGGCCGAGCGCGGCGGGGACCGCGCGGCGTTCCTGGCGACGCTCGAGCAGGCGATGCGCGAAGACGTCTACGAGGGCGATCCGGGCGAGGACGCCGTCCAGCTGATGACCGTCCACGCCGCCAAGGGGCTGGAGTTCGATTACGTCTTCGTGGCCGGCCTGGCCGACGGGCGCTTCCCGCTGACCCGCCGTCTGGACCGTGGCCTGGACCTGCAGGACCCGGCGAGCTGGCGCCTGGAGGACGCTGACCTGAGCGATGAGGAGAAGCGCCGCGCCTTCCTTGAAGAAGAGCGGCGGCTGGGCTACGTCGCCCTGACCCGCGCCCGCAAGGGCCTCTATCTCAGCTACGCGGGCAACTACGAGATGTCACGCGAGGCGCGGCCAACGTTCATCCGCGACATCCAGTCCGTGAACCGGGCCGCCCTGATCGAGCTCGACCGCGCTCGTCAGCGCGAGTCCTGGAGCGCAACCGAGTACGCCCGCGCCCAGCGCGAGACGCTGATGGCGGCACTGAACGCCGCGGAGATCAGCGGTCAGGCGCTCGGCGACCTGCTGCTGTCCCAGTGGACGCTCAACCAGCTCCCCGATGCCGGGCTCTGGACTCCCCCAGCGATGCCGCGTCCCTACGCCGGCGACGAGCAACTGCGCCTCTCCTACTCCTCACTCTCCGCCTGGGAGGAGTGCCCACGGCGCTATTACTACACCCAGGTGCTGAAGCTCGACGACGAGAAGTTCGTGCCCCAGCTCAAGCTCGGCACGGCCGTCCACGATGCGATCGAGTGGCTGAACAATGAGCGCCGGGCCGGCCATATGCCGACCGAGGCGGAACTCATCGAACGCTTCCGCGAACGCTGGGACGAATCCGGATTCGAGGCGCCCGCTCAAGAGGTCCAGAACCGCCAGCGCGGAGAGGCGCTGCTGCGCCGCTACTACCGCTGGGAGGCGGCCCAGCAGCGCGAGATCATCTCAACCGAGTTCGAGTTCGAGATCCCCTTCGGCCACCACGTCCTGACCGGCAGGATCGACTGCGTGGCGCGCAATGCCGACGGCACGGTCGAGATCATCGACTACAAGACCGGCCGCAAGGGCAACACGCCGCAACAGAAGGCCGTCCCCCAGCTCGCCATCTATCGTATGGCCTGGGAGGAACTGCACCCCGGCGACGAGCCGCGCACCTCCATCTATTTCCTGAGCAACAGCAAAGATCGCGGGCTGCGGCACGCCCCGGAGTTTCAGTTCAAGACGCAATCCTGGGCGTTGGATCTGAAGCCGGACCAGGTCGACGGCGTGCGCGAGCGCCTGGCCCAGTGCGCCAACGGCATCCTGAGCAACCAATTCGTCGTGACCAGCGACCCGCGCCTCTGCGAGAAATGCGCCTACGCCTCGATCTGCGAGGGAGCTGACGAGAATGGCTGAGCTGCGCTGGACCGACGAGCAACAGCGGGCTATCGACCACCGCGCCGGGCCGCTGCGCATCATCGCCGGCGCCGGTTCGGGCAAGACCGCCACGATGACCGAGCACATCGTCGCGATGATCCGCGAAGGCTACGTCCCGGCGGACCAGATCGTCGCCCTGACCTTCACCAACGCCGCGGCCGACGAGCTGACCCAGCGTATCCGCGAGGCGCTGCGCGACCCGGGCGCCTCCGTCTGGAGCGGCACCTACCACTCCTTCGGGATG
>DATGQR010000089.1:0-5590 GCA_035304105.1 Thermomicrobiales bacterium
GATCCGCAATGTCTCAAAGCGCCGGGCGGGGAGCTTGACGAACTCCCAGCTAGTCGACTTCGCGCCGTCCGGTCCGGTCACGATCTCGATCCAGACGTAGCCCTTGTCCTCCAGCTCCTCGCCGAAGTCGATGCGCTCCGGGCTGCCGGCGTAGACGACCGGGGGCCGCAGCCCCAGCACCTGGTGCTTGTGGATATGGCCCAGAGCCACGAAATCGAACGCAGAGGCGTTGAGATCATCAGATCCGACTGTGATGTCACGTCCCAGCATCAACGAGCGTTCCAGGCCAAAATCCGCGCCCTGAAGGCTGACGTGCGCCAGCAGTACGGCTGGGAGCGCGGGGTCCAGATCGCTTGCCAGCTGACGCACCTGATGCGAGATAGCGGTTCGGATCGCCTCGTCCAGCTCGACATCTCCGAGCGCCCGGAAGGTCTCCTGTACCAACGCCATTGAGCGCGTGATCCACGGCACCGCGATCACCTGCACCGGCCCGCTTTTCGTTGGCACCCGGATCGACTCGATATAGCGCGCGACGTGCACGCGGGGGATGTCCAGCACCTCATAGATCTCGGCCGCCGTGGCCCGCCCCAGCGCTCCGGGCATGTCGTGGTTGCCGACCAGCAGGACGATCGGGATCTCGGCCTTGACCAGCCGAGCGACACGGCGTGCGAACTCGCGCTGCAGGGTCGGGTTCGGGTCGCGGTTCTTGAAGGCGTCGCCGGCGAAGAGCACGACATCGGCCGCGTCCTCGATCGCGCGATCCACGATGATGTCGAGAACGCGCAGGACATCGAGCGAGCGTGACGAGACGCCCGTCTCGGCGTCCATCGTGCCGTAGTTGTCCACGCCCAGGTGGAGGTCAGAGAAGTGCAGGATTTTCACGCATCCCCCGAGAAGACCTTGCGCGGGTTCGATAGCAACGCGCCCAGCTCCGCGCCAAGTTGCTCGCGCTCGACCAGCAGTTCCTTCAGTTCCGGGCCGTACTTGCGCGTCGCCAGGATGATCGGCATCGGCACGGCATGACCGACGACCATGCACTGACGTGTGGGCTCCAGGCTCGCCAGCATGGCCCGCAGTGCCGCGCGGTCGCCCGTCCCGCTGAGGACAGCGTCGATATCGGCCGGGTCGGTCAGCAGACCGGTGATGCGCGTGCCGAGCTGGGAGAGGATCTCGGAATCGACGCCGCTCGGGCGCTGGTCGATGACCAGCAGTGACACGCCGAACTTGCGCATCTCGCGGGCGATCGTCCCGAAGATCGATTGCCGCGCCGCGGCTGGATTCAGGAACTTGTGTGCCTCCTCCAGCACGACCACCAGCGGCGGTGGAGCTTCCGACTTGCCGTTGGTCACGCCGCCGGCGCGCTCGGTATAGCGGTCATGGATCCGCCGGGTGAGGATGTTGGCTACAAGCATGTAGTCGCGCAGCGCCGACTGGCGGCCAAACTGGACGATCACGTGGCGCCCCGACAGCAAGTGTTCGAGGATTGACCTGACCGGGTCATCGCTGCTGTGGCGGACGATGTACGGCCGGGACACCAGGTAACGCAGCTTGCGGATCAGACCCTCCAGCGCCCCCTGGTGAGCGCCGATGCGCTCGGCCAGCTCTCCGGGGTCGTTGTCCTCGTCCAGCAGCTGCGCCAGCCAGTTGCTGCCGAAGGCGCGGTGGAGCGCGAATGACGTCGCATCGAAGGTGTCCCGCAGGTCCAGCTCGTCGGCCAGCAATGCAATGTCGCCCGGCTCGATCTGGTTCAGCCCGATCTTGATCTGCGGGTTAGTCGAGTTGGCCCGGTCATCCAGGTCGAAGACTTTGATCCCGGTCGGGCCGAACAACGTCCGCAGGCCGGGGATCTCGGGTTTCTTGGGGTCCCCTTCGGCGTACTCATCGTGCATGTCGAAGATCAGCGTCGAGGCCAACCGGCTCCGGATAAGGCCGAAGAGGATCAGGCGCGCCAGTACGCTCTTGCCAGTCCCGGTCTGCCCGAAGATGCCGTTCGAGCGCTCGATCAGCTTGGGCAGGTTGATCGGGATCATCACGTCGTCCATCGCGACCGGCGAGCCGAGCGCGAAATGCTCTTGCGATTCGCGGCCGAACACGTAGTCGAAATCGACCTTCTCGGCCGTTCGCAGCTCGCTGTAGTGCGCGGGAATCGTGCGCACCGCGCGCAGGCTGGAGTCGTCGAGGAGGTCATCGGGGTTGGGCAGCATCAGGCTGGGCCGCACGACCGCTACCGCGTAGGAGTGGATGCCGTGCAGCGCCTGGCGCACGAATGCGGAGCCGGTGGGCGGGTCGGAGAGCACGCCGGGGTCGGTCGCGCGCAATTGCAGGTCGGTGACCAGGCTGAAATAGCGGTTCTCATCGCCTTCGATGACGACGAAGCTGCCCACCTGGAGCGCTTCCGAGGATGGGCTATCCAGGCGCACGGTCAGCCCGGCGCTGAAGCTCCCTTCGGTTACCACACCCAGGCGCTTGCCTCTATTCGCCTCGGTCACGCCGCCCCCAATCCTCGCGTTCTTTCAATTCTACCGGTTTCCCGCGTCCGTACGCATTCACCGTCATGCCCTGCACATTGGCGCTCTCAAGCGCGATAATTAGGTCAAGATGACCTACGAAGACGTTGCGATCCTACCGGCTGAATTGATCGATGAGCTGCTGGCGAGCGGTCCGTACGGCGCTCGGGAGCTGGGTCGCCGTGCCGCCGCGCTGGACATGAGCGCCGACCAGCTCCTGAACGACGTGCGCGCCGCCGGCTGGACCATCGACCGCATCGACGCCGCCAGCCTTCAGGCGATGCTGGGCGCGCTGCGCTCCGAATATGTCGATCCCGCCTGCGACGCGGAGACCGACGCGCTCGGCCTGAGCATCCTGCGTCTGCTGCTGCAGAGCCAGATCGAATCAACCGCACACGATCCCGGACGGCTGGATGGCGTGTTGGCATCCGCCATGGAGCTGATCGCCAAGGCTTTCGGCGTCGACGCCTGCACGCTCTTCCTGCACGATCCGGCCCGCCACACGCTCACCTTCACCGCTACCTACGGCCTGGATCCAAACTTGACCGGGAACTTCGTGATCCGCGACGACGCGGGCATCACGGGCCACTGCGCGGTTACCCGCGAGGTCCAGATCGCGCCAGTCGCCCAGGAACACCCCAGCTACCTGCCGTTTCCGCCGCACGTCGACAGCCGCATGACGTCGCACATGTCCGTGCCAGTGCTCTCGACCCATTCGGACAAGCTGCTGGGCGTTCTCAACTTCCAGAACCTGGAGTTTCGGCCATTCACGGTCCGCGACCGCGAGCGTGCCGAGAGCATCGCCCGGGATCTCGCCCTGGCGATCGAGACGGCGCGCCGCCAGAATCGCAACGACGCAGTCCTGACCCAGCGGCTCAGCGACGTCGAGACGCTGCACACCTTGACCCAGGCGTTGAGCGGCACGCTGATGCAGGATGAGCTTGAAGCGCTGGGGGCGCAGTACGCCGCGCAGCTCGTTGGCGCTTCCACTGCCGTCGTCTATCGCTGCAACGAGCAGCATGAGTTCGTGTCGTTGACAGCCTACCCTGAGGATGCCGACATCGGCGCCGACGAGGAAGCCTGCAAGGCGGTCGCCCGCGAGACATGCGTGACCCGCGTTGCACGCGCCCAGCGCATCTTCGGCGATGATGGCCCGCTCGTCTTTGCCGCCGCGCTCGTAGCGCGCAGCCGCGTGCTGGGCGTCGTCGTCGCTCGCATCGAGTCCTCGACGCCGCCAGGCCCCGGCCAGCTCAGCCTGTTCCAGGCCTTCGCCGACACCGTGGCGATGGGCCTCTCCAACGCCGAGCTGTACGACGAGTCGATTCGCGCGGCTGCGACCTCCTCGGCGCTGCTCCAGGAGATGCACCACCGCGTCCGCAACAATCTCCAGATCGTCGCCTCCCTGCTCTCGCTCCAGGCACGGGCCGCGTCCAACCAGGCTGTTTCGGGCCCGCTTCAGGAAGCCGTCGCGCGCATCCAGTCGATCGCCTCGATCCATGACCTGATGTCGCAGGCCAATATCGAGTACACCTCGCTCCAGACGATCGCCGAGATGGTCGCCAATGAGGCCAGCATCAACGTCGTCCCGCCCGGCAAGATGGTCCGCTTCGACATCGACACCGGCGACGTCAAGGTTCCCTCGCGCCACGCGATGGTGCTGGGGCTGCTGATCAACGAGTGCGTGACCAACGCGATCATCCACGGCTTCGCCGACCGCGAAGCCGGCACGATCCGCATCGACAGTCTGCGCCACAACGGCATCGTCGAACTGACGATCACCGACGACGGCGTTGGATTGCCCAAGTTTGGCGAGGCAAGCCCAACGAGCTCGACGCAGCTGGGCACGCGCATCGCCGCGCGTATCGCGGAGTCCGACCTGCGCGGCTCGTTCGCGCTGGAACCGGCCGAGCCGCGTGGGACGACCGCGCGGATCACTTTCCCGCTCCCTCGCGACGGCCAGAAGTAGCGACAGGACGTTCCGGCGCTACGCCCTGGCCGGCTCCGGGACTTCCCCGTATGCGCGGTCGAGGATGGTCATGATGTGCTCGACGGGCACATCGACCCCGCGCTCCCGCAAGCCGGCGCGCAATTGCAGGATGCAGCCAGGGTTGGCCGAGACGATGACTTCCGGCGCGGTGTTCAATGCATTGTCCAGCTTGCGCTCACGCAGCCGGCCGGCCATCTCTTTCTGGAGCAGGTTGTAGATCCCGGCGCTGCCGCAGCACAGCTCTGCCTCGCGCATCTCGACTAGCTCAACGCCGGGAATCGCCGCCAGCAACTCGCGTGGCTGGCGCGTGATCCGCTGAGCGTGGGCCAGGTGGCATGCGTCCTGGTAGGTGACACGCATCCGTAGTTCGCCGGGCGCCTCGCGCAGTCCGACGTCGGCCAGGAACTCGCTGGCGTCGCGCACTCGATGGACGAATTGGCGAGCCCTGGCGGCGTACTCGGGGTCGTCGCGCAGCAGGAAGTCATACTCCTTCATCGCCGCGCCACAGCCAGCGGCATCGACGATGATGGCATCGAACTCGGGGCCGCCGAGCGCGTCGATATTCTTCCTGGCCAGATCGCGGCCCCTCTCCGGATCGCCAGCGTGCACCGCCAGCGCGCCGCAGCAGGACTGCGCCGGCGGGAAGACGACGTCGTAGCCATTGCGGGCCAGCACCCGGGCCGTCGCGCGATGCACTTCGGCGAAGGCCGTGCTCATGATGCAGCCGGAGAGCATCGCGACAGTGCCGCGCCGCTCGCCCACGGCCGTCCAGGTTTCGCGTCCGGGCACCAGGAACTCGTCATCCATCTCGGGCCGAATCGCATCCGCGTGGTCGAGCCCGATCTTGTCGAGCAGGCCGGTCGCGGAGACGACCTTGTCGAGCCCGGTGCGGTCGTAGATTCGGGCGCCGTGCGACACGAGCCGCAGCGCCCGTGGCTTGCCGAGCAGGTACTTGAAGCCGATTGTGCGGGCGGCCGACTCGACCAAGGGCGTGTCGTTGTGGCGCGCGATTTGGGCGCGCGCCGTTTCCACCAACTCGCCGTACTTGACGCCGGATGGACAGACTGCCTCGCAGGCCCGACAGTTGAGGCACAGC
>DATGQR010000090.1:0-6288 GCA_035304105.1 Thermomicrobiales bacterium
GATAGAGCCTGTCGAACTGGCCCGTGATATTGCTGAGATTTCGGCCGAGCTGCTCGCCGAAGATATCACGTTGCTGGATATCAGTGACCTATCGTCCTTCGCTGACGTGTTCATCGTCACTACGGCCGACAACGTCCGTCAGTTGCGCGCGTTGGAACGCGAGGTGTTGGACCAGATGCGTGCTCGCGGGGTACGACCGCACCGAGTCGAGGGTGAACCCGAAGGGGGCTGGATCCTAATCGACTACGGCGATGTCATCGTGCACATGCTCACCCGCGACCAGCGCGAGTTCTACCGCCTGGAAGACCTCTGGATCGAAGCACCTGTCCTGCTCAAGATCCAGTAGCGCGCCGCGGACGCCCGTCGGTAGCTACGACCGGGCGGGTTATCGAAATGATAAACATTCGATTGCTTTCGACGATTGCTGGCGTCACCATGGCACTCACGCTGGTGATCGGCTTCAGCGTCTTTCAGGTGCTCGCGCGCCGCAGGGCACTCTCGAGCGACGCCCCGCCCTACTTCGCGCTCCACGTTTGATCGTCGACGCCGACGGTGAGCTTTGGATCGGCCTTGCCGCCCGGCATGCGCTTCGAACCGCCGGTGTTGGCCAGCACGGCAATCGTCGCCAGCACACCAAGCCCGACGATGATCAGCGCCGCCAGTTTCAGCTCCCGGCTGGGCAGCAGCAGGCCGGTTACCCCGGCGATGAAGCTGACCGCGCCATAGGTCAGCACGATCCTGGGCTGGGGCCAGCCGGCATCGAGCAGGCGGTGGTGCAGGTGACCGCGGTCCGCCTCCATCGGCGGGCGCCCGGCTAGCACCCGCGAGAAGATCATCCAGGCCGTATCCACGATCGGCACGCCGAGGGCCAGCAGCGCCGTCGCGATCTTTGCGCCGCCGATGATGCTGGTCGTCGCCAGCGCGAAGCCCAGGAACATCGCGCCGGTATCTCCCATGATGATCCTGCCCGGGTGCCAGTTGAACGGCAGAAATCCCACGATTGCGCCACACAGCGCGATAGCGAGCAACGAGATCGTGAACTGCGGGTTGCCGCGCGGCCAGAAAAAGGTGTGCAGGAAGAGCACGGTCGAGGCGGAGAGCGCGATCGTCCCGGCCAGCCCATCGAGACCGTCGCTCCAGTTGAGCGCGTTCATCATCCCGACGATCCAGAATCCGGTGAAGAGAAAGGCGACTACAAGCGGCAGGGTGATCGTCCCGACGAACGGCAGGTTGAACTGTTCGATCACGATGCCCGACTGCTCGTTGTGAATGCGGGGCAGGATCACAAGTGCCGCTACCGAGATCTGGATCAGCAGCTTGCTGCCAGGACCGATCCCGATGACGTCGTCGTAGAACATGGCGATGACGATCACGGTCGCGCCGATCGCCAGCAGCAGCAATCGTTCGACTTCCTCAGAGTAGCGCTCGACCGGGAGGACGAGCGTCACGCCGAGCGCCACGATAAAGCCCATGAACATCGCGATGCCCCCGATCCGGGGGACCGCAACCTTATGCACCCGGCGCGGGTCTCCGGGTTCGTGGAGCAGGCCATAGCGCGCCGCGAAGGTGATGAGTCGGGGCATGACGAACATCGTCACGGCGACCGCCGAAAGAAATGTGATCGCCGCGATGACGACGTCGGGCATGGCCGGCTCGCTCCTCGACTAGTCTCCGGATACGCGGTAGCCAGGTAGCGGATAGCTGCGCGCCAGCTCGCCGGCTTCGGCGCGGACCTTAGCGATGAGCGCTTCGTTGTCGGGATCGTGGATCAAGTCTGCGATCCAGCGACCGATCCTCGTCATGTCGTCCGTCGTGAATCCGCGGGTCGTGACCGCTGGCGTGCCCAGCCGGATCCCCGAGGTCTGGAACGCCGATCGCGGGTCGTTCGGGATCTGGTTGCGGTTGGTCGTCAGGCCCGCCTCTTCGAGCACGCGCTGCATCTTGCGTCCAGACACATCGAAGCGCCGCAGATCGACCAGCACCAGGTGGTTGTCCGTCCCGCCGGAGACCAGGTCGATTCCACGTTCCAGCAACGACTCGGCAAGGGCGCGCGCGTTGGCCAGTAGAGCGTCGATGTACCGCGCGAACGACTCCTGCAGCGCCTCGCCAAACGCGACGGCCTTAGCTGCGATGATGTGCATCAGCGGGCCACCCTGCAGACCCGGGAACACTGCCTTGTCGATCGCATCGGCAAGCTCGTCGGTGGCCATGATCATCCCGCCGCGCGGGCCCCGCAGCGTCTTGTGGGTCGTCGTCGTGGTGATATGAGCGTGGCCGATGGGTGACGGGTGACGGCCGGCGGCGATGATACCTGCGATGTGCGCGATGTCAGCCATGAGCAGCGCGCCGACCTCGTCCGCAATTTCTCGGAAGGCTTGGAAATCAATGGTACGCGCGTAGGCGCTGGCGCCGGCGATGATGATCTTGGGCCGCACCTTTCTGGCGGTGGCGCGCACCTTCTCATAGTCGATGAGCTGGGTTTCTTCGTCAATGCCGTAGTGGTGCGCATCGTAGAGGATGCCCGAGATCGTCACCGGCGCGCCGTGGGTCAGATGCCCGCCGTGCGCCAGTTCCATCCCCAGAATCCGGTCGCCTGGCTGGAGCGTGGCGACGTAGGCCGCGAGGTTCGCGATCGCGCCGGAATAGGGCTGGACGTTGACGTGCCCGGCGCCGAAGAGCTGGCGGGCGCGTTCGATCGCCAGGTTCTCCGCCTCGTCCACGACTTCGCAGCCACCGTAGTAGCGCTTGCCCGGCAGTCCCTCGGCATACTTGTTCGTCAGCAGGCTGCCGGCTGCCTCCATGACCGCCGCGCTGGTGAAGTTCTCCGAGGCGATGAGTTCGATTGTCGACCGCTGGCGCTCTCCTTCCCGCTGCAAGATATCGGCGATTTGCGGGTCCGTCTGTGCCAGCGATGCGAAGCCCACCGCGTTGTTCCTTCCCTTATTGCCGGCGGTTAGAGATCCGTGCCGGCCGAAAATCAATCGCCCCTCCGGCGGCTCCGGAAGTGCAGAATGATGGGTGTCCCGGTAAATTGCCACCGCGAGCGGATCTCGTTCTCGAGATATCGCTTATATGAGAAGTGTACGTTCTTCGGATTGTTACAGAAGAAGACGAAGCGCGGCGGCTCGATGTCCACCTGCGTTGCGTAATAGAACTTCACCCAGTTGTTCGGACGGGTCGGCGGTGGGTGCGCGGCGACGGCATCGCGGAGCATGCGGTTCAGCTCGCCGGTCGAGATGCGCTTGCGGCGTTCCGCTGCAACGTGAAGCGAAGTCTCGAGCACCTGCTCAACTCGCTGTCCCGTCTTGGCTGAGATGAACAGCATCGGCGCGTAGGGAATGAATGGCAGATGGGTGGCCGCCTCGCGCTGGAATTCGTAGATCGTGTTGGAGTCCTTCTCGATCGCGTCCCACTTGTTGACCGCGACAACGATGCCCTTGCCGCGCTCGACCACGTAGCCAGCAACGTGGGCATCCTGCGCCGTGAAGGGCTCGGTGGCGTCGATCACCACGACGGCGACATCGGCGCGGTCGATCGCTCGCATCGAGCGCATCACCGAATAGCGCTCGATACCCTGCTCGATGCTCCCTCGCCGGCGAATCCCGGCCGTGTCGATCAACGTCATGGTCAGGCCCGCCCACTCGAGCCTCGTGTCAATCGAGTCGCGCGTCGTCCCGGCCACATCAGAGACGATCGTGCGGTCGCTCCCAAGTAGTCTGTTGACCAGCTCGGACTTGCCGACGTTCGGGCGTCCAACGATCGCGATCGCCGGACGAGCGATTTCCTCCGGCTCGTCCTCGTACTTTGGAATCTTCTCGACAATCGCTTCGAGGAGGTCGCCGGTGCCGATGCCATGGAGCGCGCTGAAGGGAATTGGCTCCCCGAGACCAAGCTCGTAATACTCGACTGCGGCCTCCTGGCGCTCGCGGCTCTCAGCCTTGTTGACGCCGACGACGACGGGCTTGTGGGACGCGCGCAAGATATCGGCGATATCGTGGTCGGCCGCCGTGGGGCTTGATGTACCGTCGACCACGAAGACGATCAGATCCGCCTCCTCGATCGCCAGCCGCGCCTGATTCTGGGTACGCTCGGAAATTTCCGCGGGAGCGAGGCGGTCGTACTCGTCCTCCTCCTGCAGGCCACCGGTGTCGATGAGAGTGAAGTGATAGCCCGCCCATTCGGTGTCGCCATAGAGGCGGTCACGAGTCGTGCCCGGGACGTCCTCGACGATCGCGCGCTGCTCGCCGATCAGGCGATTGAACAGGGTTGATTTGCCCGCGTTGGGGCGGCCGATGATTGCGACGATTGGTTTCACTGGCGTCTTTCATTCGAGAGTGCGACATGCTCGTTTGGTAGTGTATCAAGCTAGGTTGGGATGCTACTGGGATATGTCGCCTGCAATCCTCCTCGACCTCATGCGACCCCAAAACGAAGGCCGGCCCTTGTCGCACAGGGCCGGCCTTCATGTACCAGTTAGCTCGCGCTCGCCACCTCGACAAAGGTGTCGATCGACGCGCGGCTATTCATCTCGGTGGTAGCCAGCAGCAACTGGTTGGTGCGCTCCGGCTCGAGCTTGCTCAGGTCCAAGCCGCCGATGATGCCCGCGTCGCGCAGTCGACGATTCAACTGCGCCGGGGACTCCTGACTCTCGACCACGAACTCATTGAAGTACGGAGCCTGGTTGAGGACCTTGAAGCGGCCCGTCTGCTCCAGTTGCCCGGCGAGATAATGGGCGTTATGGTAGCAAATTTCGGCCACCCGCCGCACGCCGCCCGGCCCCATCGTCGCAAGGTAGGTCGTCGCCGCCAGCGCCATCAATCCCTGATTGGTGCAGATATTGCTAGTGGCCTTCTCACGCCGGATGTGCTGCTCGCGTGTCTGCAGGGCCAGCACGAAGCCGCGCTTGCCCTCTGCGTCCACGGTCATCCCGGCGAGGCGGCCCGGCATCTGACGTACCAGTGACTGGCGCGTCGAAAGCAGACCCACAACCGGTCCACCGAAGTTCTGACCGGTGCCGAATGGCTGCCCCTCCCCGGTCACTACGTCAGCGCCCAGTTCACCGGGCGGCTTGAGCAGGCCGAGCGCCACGGGATACGCCGAGACAACCAACATGCCGCCGGCCGAATGCGCCTTCTCGGCGAACGCAGCGACATCCTCGATCGAGCCGTAGAAGTTCGGGTAGCCCACAACGATGCAGGCCAGGGAGTCATCGAGGTACTCGTCGACCGCACTGATATCGGTCGTCAACGAGCCGTCTGCCAACGGCACGCTCACCAACTCGACATCGAGGCCGGACACGTAGGTCTCGACGACGCTGCGGTAATGGGGGTGAATCGCTTCCGACATGACGATGCGCCGGCGCCCGCGACGGGTCGAGACGGTCAACAGCGCGCCCTCCGCGAGGGCGGTCGCGCCGTCATACAGGGAAGCGTTCGAGACCTCCATGCCGGTCAACTCGGCGATCATCGTTTGATATTCGTAAATGGCCTGGAGAGTCCCCTGGGCGACTTCCGGCTGATACGGCGTGTAGGCCGTATAGAACTCGCCCCGGAAGAGCAGCTGCTGGACGGCGGCCGGCACGTAGTGGGTATAGCTTCCGGCTCCGAGGAACGACGGATAGGTCACGCCGTCGCGGTTCTTGGCCGATAGCGCACTCATGCGCCGGAAGGCCTCCTGCTCCGAAAGCGCCGGTGGCAGGTTGAGATCCGGGAAGCGGTGGTGCTTGGGGATCGCGTCGAATAGCTCCTCGAGTGATGACACGCCGGTCGCCTCGAGCATCGCCTTCCGATCTTCGTCGGTGTGCGGATTGAACGTCATCGAATCCCTCGTTGTCTCCCTCGATCGATGGATAGTCGCAGGCGCGACTAGTGCCCGCCTTCGCTCAGGAACGCCTCGTACGCTTCTGCGTCCATCAACTCTTCGAGATCCTTCGGATCGCTGATCTTGACGCGGATGAGCCAGGCATCCTCGTACGGCGAGCTATTGATCAACTCCGGCGCGCTCTCAGCCTCGGAGTTGGTCTCGGTGACCTCGCCAGCAACGGGCATGTAGACGTCTGACGCCGCCTTGACCGATTCGATGATCCCGAACGAATCCGACTTGTCGAGCGTGTCACCCGGCGCCGGCAGTTCGACGTAGGTGATGTCTCCCAGTTCATTCTGAGCGTAATCGGTGATGCCGATCGTCGCGGTATCGCCATCGACGAGGACCCACTCGTGAGTGCGCGTATACTTCCGATCAGTCGGGACTGCCATTGCGACCTCCAACCCTCTCGCGTTCCCTGTACCT
>DATGQR010000091.1:0-16717 GCA_035304105.1 Thermomicrobiales bacterium
CACCGTCAAACCGAGGCCGAGCGCCACCAGCCGCGCCGCTCCATCCATCGGGAGCGCCCGCACCTCGTCGAACGTCGGTGCGGCGATCTCACGGGGGAGTTGCTGGCGCATGACGGCTGACAGCATGAGATACGTCACCAGGAGGGCGACGAGCGTCGGCAGCGCCAGGTAGAGGACGTGGCGCGTGAAGGCGATGTCGAGTTGCTCGGCAAAGAGGATGTTCACCGGGTTGGCGACCGGCACCAGGCTGGAGGCGGAGTCGGCCACGAAGGTGACCGCGAAGACATAGGGCAGAGGGGCGATGCCCAGCCGCGCGCACAGCCCGATCACGACCGGCGTGACGAGCACAACTGTGCCATCGTTCGAAAGCAGCAGCGTAACTAACGTCGCGAAGACGAACACCGCGGCCAGCAGGCGCCGCCCGTCGCCGCCCGCGCGGCGCAGGATGACGTCGCCAGCGCGGTCAATCAAGCCGGCCCGCTCGGCGGCCAGGGCGAGCCAGAAGAGCCCGAACAGGAAGACGGCCACCCCGACCAGGCCGGCTGCGACATCGGCGGCGACGGACAGCGGGAGCGTCCCGAGCGCGATCAACAGCGCGGCTGCGGCCAGCGCCGAGATGCCCTCATTGACGCCCCGCGGCCGCATCAGAATCAGGAGAAATGCCGCCCCGACGATGCTTGGGACGACGAGATCGCCGATGGCCACGCTCCTTCACCGCCCACACCCGCCACTGCCTCGTGAGATTGTAATGGCGCGCAGCCCGGCCGGCGCGTCGGACTCCAAGAACAGCCACGGATCAGACCGGACTACCGGGAAGGTCCCACGATCAACAGCGTAGGGGTCGGGCAAGCGCGAGTCCGGGTTAGGCTCAGTCGGAACCGAACGTAGATTCGTCTCCGGCCGGTTGAGTTGACTCGGTGGCGTTCCCGTCGGGGTCGGAGTGATGGGTCCCCGACAGGATGGCGCGGAGGGCTGCGGCGGCGGCATCGGGGTCGAAGTCGCGGGCGACGACGGTACCGAGCGCGAGGCGCTGGACGGCGCGGACGAGCGCAGCCAGCCGCTCGCGATCCCGCTCACCGGTCACCATCCTCAGCACCTCGGCGAACTCCGCCGGGCTGGCGGCGAAGCCGGCTTCCATGCGGTCCTGGAACTCGTCGTAACCCAACTCCAACGCGGCCTGGACCGACGGGTGGACGAAGCGCCACAGGGCCAGTGTGCGCTCGACGTACAGGTCCAGGTTCGCCTCGCGGTCCAGCCCGGCGCTGCGGCGCAACTCCGCGCGTCCCTCCATGAAGATGCGCCGGCGCGCCTGGTGGGACAGGCCGTGCATGAGCAGGTCGCGCTTGGAGGGAAAGTAGTGGTACAGACCGCCGACGCTCAGGTAGGCGGCGTCCGCAGCCGCGCGCATCGAGAGCTTGCGCGCGCCGACGGTGAGGATCAGCGGCGCGGCCGCTTCGAAGATCTCGCGCTGGCGGGCCAGGCGATCTGCCGGCGGGCGGCCGGGTTTACCGAACGTCATTGCGGATATCTCCGAACAATTGCCGGCCCGCGGCGCGGCGCCTTGCCGAGGGCCGGGGTGGGGCGCATGCTCGATGGTGTCTGGACAGATCATGCCGCGACGAGGCGGCTCGACGCCAGTCCATACGTCAGGCGGCCGCGATGCAGCGGCCGGAGCAAAGGAGGCTCAGAAATGGTTTCGACGACCGACACGCGCATCGACCCGCCGAGAAGCGGCGCCAGCTTCGAGCTGTTCGGCAGCACCCTCACGGCCCGGGTCACCGCTGCCGACACTCACGGCGACTACGCCCTGATCGAGTACGACGCGCCGCCCGGGCTGCCCGGCGCACCGACGCATCTCCACGAGCACACCGAGGAGTACATCTTCGTGCTGGAGGGCGTCCTCAACGTCACCGTCGAGGGCAAGCAGACAACCCTAGGCCCCGGCGCGGGCATCCTCTTCCCGCGCGGCGTGGAGCACTCGTTCGCCAACCAGAGTGATAACCCCACGCGCTTCGTGACACTGCTTCGCCCCGGCGGCTTCGAGACACTCCTGGCCACGGTGGCCGCGCTGATGACCAGGGAGGACTGGGAGCCGACGCCGGAAGAGTTCGCCGCGATCACCGCTCCCTACGACATCGTGATCACCGATCACGCGCACTAAACGCGTCAAGGGCCATAGTGGCCGGGCAGAGGCGTCGCGATGATGCTTCTGCCCGGTCCGTCATTGCCTGATGTAACCGTCGAGCACTGACAAACTCAATTCCCCGGAGACAGAGACAGCCCCGCGCTTGCATTCGCGAGGCGGGGCACCGCGGACGGCGACTGATGCCGACATCGCTCCTCCTTGCGGCGGTGATGACTGCCTCCTCATGAGTTGCCCACAGGGGCGAACGCACAATCATGCAATTGGCTTGGATTACCGTACCGACCGCGATAGACTTCGGCCGCTTCAAACGCGCCGCTTGACGGTGGCGGCGCATGAGGTTTATTGGGGGAATCTGGGGAGGGACCAGATTTGCTATTAGGCGTCCTTGGGGCGCTGCTGATCACACTCAGCAGCGGTGTTGTTGACATGCCCGCAAAAGCCGAAGAATCGCCGAATCCGCCTCCGCCGCCTAGCGAGGTAGCCCTGCATCGCGCGCTTGGCATGCAGGGCGCGCCGTACGTGGCCGGCGGCGCGGACCCGGCGGTCGGCTTCGATTGCTCGGGCTTGACGCACTGGGCCTACGCGCAGTCGGGGATCGACCTCTCGCGCACGACCTGGGGGCAGTGGGCCGAGTCGACGCGCGTCGATGAACCGCAGCCGGGCGACCTCGTGTTCTTCAACACGACCGGCGGTATCAGCCATGTCGGCATCAACATCGACGGTAAGTCGTTCATCCACGCGGTCGACTACGGCAAGCCGGTCCAGATCACGCCGTACGACGCGCCGTACTGGTCCGGCCGCATCGTCGGGTTCGGCCGCATCGACTACTAGATCGCTGAGGCCAGGTTGGTGGCGCGACGGGGGTCGCGGGCGGCGTAGAGCGCGCCGCTGCGGCGGTTGATCCGGGCGACCTGGATGCCGCCGCCCACCTGCCAGGCCGGGGCCATCACGGTGTTGTGGCCGCGCCGGGCGAGGTCGTCGATGACGTCCGCGCCGAAGCGATCTTCCACCATCAACTGATCGTCGCCGATCACCATCTGGTCGCCCATCGACCAGCGCGGCGCGTCGACCGCGGCCTGCATGTCCGCCCCGAAATCGACCAACTGGGAGATGACCTGCAGGTTGTGCTGCACCTGGAGGTTCGCGCCGGGCGTGCAGACGGCGAACACGTCGTCACCGCGCTGGACGAGCACCTGGTTGAGAGTATGGACCGGCCGCTTGCCGCCGGCCAGCACGTTCGGGCTGGCGGGATCGAGCGAGAAGCCGCACAGCCGGTTATTCATCATGATGCCGGTGCCGGGCACAACGACGCCCGAGCCGGCATAGAGCGAGTGGATGTAGCTGACCAGGTTGCCCTCGGCGTCGGCAGTCACCAGCGAGGTCGTGTCGGCGTGGGCCGGCTCGAAGAGGATATTGCTGCGCCGGGCGGGGTCGATGCCCCGGGCACGGCGGCGGCTCTCCTCGGCCGAGAGCATGTGGGCGATCGGCACGTCAACGTGGTCAGGGTCGCCCAGATTGGCGACGCGGTCGGCAAAACCCTGCTTGATAGCCTCAACCTGAAGGTGGACGGTGTCGGCCGTGCCCGGTCCGTGGGCGGCCAGGTCGAACTCGTTCAGCGCGCCGAGCGCCATCAGGAGGATAATCCCCTGGCTGACCGGCGGCTGGCCGTAGACAGTCGTGTCGCGGTACTGCACGCTGATCGGCTCGGGTTCGGGCGTGGTGTGGCGGGCAAAGTCCTCGTAGCTGAAGAGTCCGTCCCTGCGCGCTGAGGCCTCGACGATCGCCCGGGCGATCGGTCCCTCGTAGAAGGCGTCGGGCCCCTCCTCGGCGATCGTCAGGAAGGTGTTGGCGAGGTCGGGCTGCTTGAGGATCTCTCCGGCTTCCGGAGGATAGCCCTCGGCCAGGAAGATGCGCGCGGTCTCCGGGAACTGGCGGAACTTGTCGGCGCCCATCGCGAAGCGCTGGTGGAGCGACGGAGTGACGACGAAGCCCTCGGCGGCGTAGTGAATGGCCGCCTCGAAGAGATCGCGCCAGGGCAGCTTGCCCCAGCGGTCGTGGGCGGCCCGCCAGCCGTCGACCATGCCCGGCACGGTTGAAGCACGCCAGCCGGCGTCGGGAATCGAGCCCATGCCAGCGTAGAGCCCGTGGGTGGCCGCCAGCGGCGCGGCACCGGAACCGTTGACGGCGCGCACTTCGCCGCTGGCGCCGCTGACCAGGAAGAAGACGTCGCCGCCCAGCGCCCCGGCCGTCGGCATGACGACGGTCAGCACCGCGCCGGCCGCGATGGCGGCGTCGACCGCGCTGCCGCCCTTGCGAAGTATCTCCAGCGCCGCCTCAGTCGCCAGCGGGTAGGCGCTGGACGCGACGCCGCGCGTCCCGGCGACGGCTTCGTGCGGCGGCGTGTGATGCTGCGGCATCTGGACGGACATTGACACTGCTCCCCTCAGCGGCTGATCAGGCAGATCCCTCCGGCATCCTAGCCGAAGCCGGCGAGGACGGCCCCTCGGGCGCTACTTCCAGACTTCGGCGAAGACGCGCAGGTAGTTCTCGCCGAGGATCTTGTGGACATCCTCGTCGCCGTAGCCGCGCGCCAGCAGCCGGTCAACGAAGTGCAGAACCTCGGTGTAGTTGGAGAAGCCGTTGAGGGCGCGCTTGGGCGAGCGCACGTCGGCGGTGATGTGCTTGCTGTAGGCGCCAGCGACGTCCGGGTACTCCGGCTCGCCCCAGGGATCATGCTCGTGGTCCGGGTAGGTGCCGAGCGACATGTCGGTGCCGATGCCGATGCAGTCGGTGCTGCCGGTGAGCTGGGCGACGTAGTCGACGTGGTCGATGAAGTCGTCGACGGTGGGCCAGTGAGTGGTGCCGGGCTTCATGACCAACGGCCCCCAGGGCGCCAGGCCGATGACGCCGCCTTTCTCGACACAGGCCTTGATCTGGTCGTCATCGATGTTGCGCGGGTTGGGGACGACGCCGTTGGGGTTGGAGTGGCTGAAGACGCAGGGCTTGGAGCTACGCTCGATGATCTCCAGGCTGGCCTTTTTGCCGATATGCGTGCAATCGAGCAGCAGGCCGACGCGGTTGCACTCATCGACGACCAGCTCGCCGAAGCGGGTCAGGCCGCTCTGAGTCCGGTCGAGCGCGCCGTCGCAGATCTGATTGGTGGTGTTGTAAGCCGGTAGCATCATCCGCAGGCCGAGGCGGTAGAAGGCCTCGATGCGGTGGAGCTTGTTGCCGATCCAGTCGCCACCCTGGGCCGCCATGATGAAGGCGGCCTTGTTCTCAGCCTTGGCCCGGCGGATGTCGTCGGCCTTCTCGACCACGATGACGTTGTCGTGCTTGCGCTCGATCAGCCGCCAGAACATGCCCTCTTCCAGCGCCTGGTCGAGCGTGGCGTGGGGCCGCCAGGCGGTGACGGCGTAGGCGGTCACGCCGTGGCGGTGGGCGTTGGCGTAGTCGGCGTCGGGCCACGCCTGCATGCACGAGTCGATGAAGATGTACGGGTGGTCTTCTTCGAGGAACGGGTGGAAGCCCTTATTCTCCGCGACGGCGGTCACGCCTGCTGTCCTTTCCCTGGTCATATCCATCTGGGGCAGTCTCGCAGAACCGCGGGCGGATGCCAACAGGGGCGGGCAACAGCAAGAGGGCGGCCCGTCGATCGACGGGCCGCCCTTGAACTCGGCGTTTGCGCGTCGGATTAGTCCGGGTGCTCCGACTCTTTGTTGGGATACTTCTTCTCGCCAGCGCGGATCGGCACGCGCAGCCAGTTGGAGAAGGGCGGCAGCGTGCAGGTCCAGTTGTCGTTGTACTGGCAGTAGGGGCCGTAGGCGTAGTTGAAGTCGACGACCAGCTTGCCGTCCGGGCGCTCCTGGGGATCGACCGTGCGGCCCGCGCCGTAGGTCTCCTCGCCGTTCGTAGCGTCCTTGAATGGGATCACCAGACGGCCACGGTCCGGCTCCTTGAAGACGGTCAATGTGACCTCTTCCCCCTCGACCTCGAAGGTGATCTGGCTGTAGGGGATGTACTCGACCGTGGTGCCGGCGGTCGTGCCGAGCGGGACGGGCGTGTGGTCGATGTCCTTGTTCTGCTCCAGCACGAAGCGCAGGTCCGGATTCTCCGGGAAGTACTCGAGCGGCACGAAGTTCTCCCGCTGGTTCGGCGTCAGCGGGGACTGCTCGTGGGTCCGCATAAATTCGTCGCGGCGCTCTCGGAAGCGCTGCAGGCGCTCTGATTGGCGGGTGGCTGTCATTCGCGTTATCTCTCAATTCCAACGTCTGGCGGGTGTGCCAGCGAATGGCTGGCACTATATTAAACGCTTGGCCATTCCCCTACATTCCGGCGGGCCGCCCGGCGCGACCGGACACACTGTCCGTATACCAGTACCATCTTCCTATATACCGCTGCGAAAGGCTCGTGCGATCCTAAAATTGTCGTTGGTTCCAAACGATCACTGCGAGCGAATGGTCGCCGAAGTCTCCCTCCTATGGCGGCCATTCGCCGTTAACCGGCGTCAAGTCCCGCCTTGCGCATCCAGCCGTCGACCAGCGTGCGGAGGCGCGGCTCCCAGCCCCCCTCGACATTGGGGTCGAGGCCGGCGCGCTGGCGGTTGAAGTGCCATTCGCGCAGCACCCCATAGCCCGCCCAGGCGAGGAACAGGGGCATGTCGCGTGGCGGCTCGACAGCTTCCAGATAGGCGGCGCGCCAGGCGCGAGCGAATGGCCCGAAGAGCAGCCGCGCCAGGGCACGCTGCAGAGGCGACAGGCCCGGCAGCAGCGCGAAGAGCACGAGCGAGCGCGCCAGGTCGAAGCGCGGATCTCCGGCACGCGCATTGGTCCAATCGATCAGCGCGAGCTCGCCGTCACTGCCCAGGACGAGGTTCAGCGGGTGGAAATCGAGGTGCACCAGGGCGTCGGCTCGGACATCGTCCGCCCGCAGGCGCTCGCGGAGTGCGGGCGGGAACGCCGTGGGGTGCGGCCAGTCGCGGGCCAGCGCCAGGCCGGAAGGAGCCGGGGCGCCATGCAGCCGAGCCATCAACCAGCCGGCTTCCGAGCCCAGCACGGCGCTCTGCCAGGGACGCCGGCGCATGACGCGGTCGAGCGAGCCGCCCGGGTACCACTCCAGCACCATGACCGGCGCTTCGCCAATCTTGCGGGCGGCGTAGACCTCGGGGACCGGCAGGCCGAGCGCCCGGGCGTGGACCATCACGGCCGTTTCGCGGGCTGCGACGCCGGTCTCGTCCGGCGCGAAGACGCGCAGCAACGCCGGCCCGCGTGTGGCGCTCTCGAAGCGCCAGATGCCGGTGCCGCCCCAGCCGCCGCTGATCCGCTGCGGCGCGCCGACTGGCCGCTCGCCGATCGCGTGGAGAGTCGCGATCACCCGTTGCACCTCAGACATTCGCGCCTCGCTCCGCTTCCACGATTGATCCCCGGCGCTCTCCCGCGTAGACTGCGCGCAACCGGATCAGCCAACTCTACGGAAAGGCGCAGTCTCGTGACCGCCATCGACCCGGGAACGACCCGGAACCGCTACCGCTCCAGCCAATCGCGTTCCGCGCTGCTCCACGAGCGCGCCGCCCGGGTACTGCCCGGCGGGAACACGCGCACGACCGTTCATCTCGACCCGTATCCACCTTACGCCATGGCCGGGCGCGGCGCGATTGTGATCGACGCCGAGGGCGAGGAGCGCATCGACTTCCTCAACAACTACACCTCGCTGATGCACGGCCACGCCGACCCGGACATTAACAACGCGGTCATCGAGCAGCTCAGCTCGGGCACAGCCTTCTCGATGCCGACCGAGAGCGAGGTGCGCCTGGCCGAGATCATCGTCGAGCGCATCCCCTCGGTCGAGCAGGTGCGCTTCACCAACTCGGGCACCGAGGCAGTCATGATGGCGATTCACGCGGCGCGAGCCTACACCGGCCGCCCGGCGATCGTGAAGTTCGAGGGCTCGTACCACGGCAGCTACGACCACGCCGCCGTCAGCACGACGATGCCCCGCGACGCCTGGGGCGCCGAAGCGCCGCCCAGCGTGCCCTACGCCGCCGGCACCCCGCAGGGCGTCCTCGATGACGTTGTCGTGCTGCGCTACAACGACGTCGAGTTGGCCGAGCGGGTGATCGAGCGCGAGGCCGGGCGGCTGGCGGCAATTCTGGTCGATCCCATGCCCTGGAGGATGGGCCTGATCGCCGGCACGCGCGAGTTCCTGGGGCGCCTGCGTGAACTGGCCGACGCGCACGGCATCGTCCTGATCTTCGACGAGGTGATCGCGCTGCGCGCCTCCTACCACGGCGCGCAGGGGCTGGTGGGCGTGACGCCGGACCTGACGACGATGGCGAAGATCATCGGCGGCGGTTTCCCGGTCGGAGCAGTCGGCGGCAAGGCGGAGATCATGTCGGTCTTCGACCCGCGCGGCGGCAAGCCAAAGGTGCCCCACGGCGGCACGTTTAGCGCCAACCCGATCACGATGGTGGCCGGCTACATCTCGATGCACAAGCTGACCGAGGAGGAGTGCCAGCGGCTGGACGCCCTGGGCGCCTACATCCGCGAGGGGCTGGCCGAGGCGATGGACGCGGCCCGGATACCAGGTCAGGTGACGGGCGCGGGCTCGCTCTTCGGCATCCACCTGCACGACCGCCCGTTGACGGGCTACCAGAGCTGGGAGGGCACGCCGGAGGACGGCGCGCGGCGCAGTAGGGTGGCCGGCGCGCTGTTCGAGCATGGCGCGGTCCTGGCGCCCTCGCTGACCGGCTGCCTCTCGACGCCGATGACCGAGACGGAGGCCAACGCGCTCCTCGACGCGTTCGGCGCAGCGCTACGAGAGATTGCCGACTGATGCGCCGGTCACCGAATCATGCTCGTTGGGGCGTGATCATGGATGTTGTTGCCTTAGTCCGGTAGACGGGGCGGGACTCGGATTCTCACAAGGCATCGTAGCCTCACCCCACGTAACCCTCGGCAGGCTCGGGATACGTGGGGTAACACCAGATTGCATTGAGATGGCCCCCGTTGAAGCATCGTAGGGGTGGAGCTTATCTCCACCCGTTTTCGCCCATGAACCTAGTGCTGGGTGGAGACAAGCTCCACGCCTACATTCGCCGGCAAGCGCGGTCCCAATATGCGGTCAGGCATTCGCGACATGGTGTGCATTTAGGTTTCCTGGAGACGCCGAGGCTCAGCTAGCCATTCACGATAGCGCCACAGTTACCTCCGCTGACCGCTGCCGGGGGCGCTGGCGAGGTTGGTCTGCCGGGCGCGGTGGATCACGCTCCTGCGTGAGCGCGCCTACCCGCATTGCCGCGTCATCCCGCGTGGTACAACAGTGGGCGTTGTCTTTCGCGGCGCGGCCGGGCCGGTAGGGGGAATGCGTGAACCTGCAACTGACGATCGTCGGGTTACCACAGAGCGGCAAGACGACCGTCTTCAACGCATTAACGCGCTCCAGCGCGGCGGTCGGGGGCTACTCGACGGCGGCCGACGAGCCGAACCTGGCGACGGTCAAGGTGCCCGACCCGCGCATCCCGGAGCTGTCCAAGATCTTCAACCCGCGCCGCGAAGTCTACGCCGACATCCGCTACCTGGACGTGGCCGGCGTGGCGCGCGGGCTGGCGGAGCAGGGCATGGGCGGTCGGCTGCTGGGCTACCTGCAGGAAGCCTCGGCGCTGATCCTGGTGGTGCGCGCCTTCGACGACCCCAACGTGCCGCATCCCGAGGAGAGCGTCGACCCGCTGCGTGACCTGGAGACGCTGCTGCTGGAGCTCTCCTTCTCCGACCTGGCGATCATCGAGCGCCGCCTGCCGCGCCTGGAGGAGTCGATCAAGAAGCTTCGCGGCCCAGAGCGCGAGGCTCAGGAGCTGGAGCGCGACGTCCTGCTGCGCTTCAAAACCGCGTTGGAGTCCGACACGCCGCTGCGCGAGGTGGAACTGGAACCGGAGGAGGATCGCGCCATCCGCGGCTACGGCTTCCTGACGCGCAAGCCGGTGCTGGTGCTCTTCAACCTTGGGGAAGACCAGCTCGGCGAGCCGGCCGAGAAGCTGGTGGCCGAGGCCCGCGAGCGCTTCGGGCGGCCGGGCCTGGCGATCGACGCGCTGGCGGCCAAGATCGAAATGGAGATCGCCCAGCTCGACCCCGAGGACGCCGAGCTGTTCATGGCCGACCTGGGCATTGAGGAGTCGAGCCTCGACCGGGTGATCCGGCTGTCCTACGACCTGCTGGGGCTCATTACCTTTCTGACGGTCGGCGAGGACGAGGTACGCGCCTGGCCGATCCGCCGGGGCATGACGGCGGTCGAAGCAGCCGGGGAGATCCACTCCGACATCCAGCGCGGCTTCATCCGGGCAGAGATCGTCTCCTACGAGGATCTGATCGAGAAGGGCAGCCTGGCGGAGTGCCGCAAAGCGGGCCTGCTGCGCGTTGAGGGCCGCGACTACGTGATGCAGGACGGCGACGTCGTCCACTTCCTGTTCAACGTCTAGCCAGCTCGATATGCCCACCGGCGCTTCCGGTGCAGATATGCCTGCCTCGCGGCTGGGCAGGCCGGTTTCATGCCGCAACGGAAGTAGGCTGCTCCCTCGTGACGGCATGAATCAACTCGGTGGGACTCGGACCGAATCTTGATCAGGCGGGTTGACGATCGGGGCGAGGCTGGTGGACGATCAAGTGAGCGCGGCCGCGGGGGGACGGCCGCGGCAAAGGGGCGGGCATTGACGCTGACGGTTCAGCCAGTAGAACAGCCGGCGCAGCGCGGCCACGAGGGGCTGGCGCTCAGCATCGTCGTCCCAGTCAAGGACGAGGCCGAGAGCCTGCCGCAACTGCTGGCCGAGATCCAGGCGGCCGTCGCCGAGCAGGAGTTGAGCGGTAGCTGCGAGATCATCTTCGTCGATGATGGCTCGACCGACGGCTCGACCCGGGTGATCGCCGAGCTGGTGGCGGCGCACCCGGAGGTGCAGCTGATCCAGTTCCGGCGCAACTTCGGGAAGTCGGCGGCACTAGCCGCCGGGTTCCGACAGGCACAAGGCGAGTACGTCGTCACACTCGACGCCGATCTCCAGGACGTGCCGGCCGAGATGGGCAAGCTGCTGGCGCCGCTCCAGGCGGACGAGGCTGACCTCGTCTCTGGCTGGAAAACGCCGCGCAACGATCCCTGGACGAAGACGATCCCCTCGGCGATCTTCAACTGGACGGTGCGCCGCTTCACCGGAATCCCGCTGCACGACTTCAACTGCGGCTTCAAGGCCTACCGCCGCGAGGTGCTGGAAGAGCTGGATCTCTACGGCGAGATGCACCGCTACATCCCGGTGCTTGCCCACTTTCGGGGGTTCCGGGTGGACGAGGCGCCGGTGCGCCATCGCGCGCGGCAGTTCGGGCGCTCCAAGTTCGGAATCGAGCGCACCTTCCGGGGCTTCTTCGACCTGCTGACGGTGCTGTTCCTCAACCACTACACGCGCCGGCCGCTGCATCTCTTCGGCTGGCTGGGCATCCTGGCCTTCGGGGCGGGTTTCCTGATCGACGCCTACCTGGCGTTCCTCAAGCTGGCGTTCGGCGAGCCATTGAGCGACCGCCCGCTACTGATGCTGGGCGTGCTGCTGATGGTTATCGGCACGCAGTTCATCGTCTTCGGGCTGCTCGGCGAGATGATCGCCCACCAGACGCGCGTCAGCAACAGCGGTCCGGGTCGCCGCTCGATTGACTACTCGATCCGCCAGGTGCTGCGCCACGAGCCGCCAAGCGATGAGTGAACCATTCCGGTGCCCGCTCTGCGGGGGCGGGCGGTACGGCCCTACCCTGATCCTGCGCGACCGCATCGCCGGGACAACGCCCGAGGCGTTCCGGCTGGTCCGCTGCGAGGGGTGCGGCCTGCTCCGGCTTCACCCGCCGCCTTCGCCTGAGACGCTGGCGCGGGCATACCCGGACGACTACGCGCCTTTCACCCGGCCGGGGCTGTCCGGCAAGGCCAAGCGACTGCTGGAGTGGAAGGGCGTGCGCGACCTCTGGGACTACCTCCAGCCGCCCCGGGCGATCCTCGACGTCGGCTGCGCGGGCGGCGAACTCCTGGAGATGATCCGGGAGGCCGGCAATCCCGACGTCCACGGCCTGGAGCCGGACAGCTACGCCGCGGGGATCGCCCGTTCGCGCGGCATCCCGGTCACCGAGGGCTATCTGGAGACGGCCGGGTTCGAGTCCGGCTCGTTCGACACGCTCCTGCTCGACCACGTGCTGGAGCACGTCGATGACCCGGGGATCTTCATGGGTCACGTGCGGCGCGTCGTGCGCGCCGGCGGGGCGCTCGTGATCTGGGTACCGAACGCGGATTCGGACGCCGCCCGGGTTCTCGGAAAGTACTGGATGGGCTACGACGCGCCGCGCCATCTGACGACGTTCAGCGTGGCGACGCTCAAGCGGCTGCTGGAGAAGCACGGCTTCCGAGTGGCGAAGGTCGAGCACGAGCGCTCGGGCGTCGAGTGGGCCTGGGGGTTGCGGCTGTGGCTGCGCGAGCGCCTGCCGGCGGCCGAGCCAGTGCTGCGGGCGCTGCACGCGCCGCTGATCCTGCTCTTCACGCCGCTCGCGGCGCTCTCCGCCCGGCGGGGCAAGAGCGGGCGCGTCCGGGTCATCGCCGTTCGCAGACCAGATCCGGACGCGCCGTCCAACGTCTCGTAGGTTGTCCGGAAGCTACATCGCCTCCTTGATGACCTTTGCCAGCCGGGCAATACCCTCGTCGATCTGCTCGGCGGTCACGGCGCTGTAAGACAAGCGCAGCGAGTTCCGCCCGGAGCCGTCGGAGTAGAACGACGTGCCGGGGATGTAGTCGACCAGATTCTCCTGCGCCTTGGGGTGAATCTCGACCGAGTCGACGCCGTCGGGCAAGGTGACCCAGATGAAGAAGCCGCCGTTCGGAGTCGTCCAGCTGGTGCCCTCGGGCATCTCGCGCTCGAGCGCGGCCAGCATGTGGGCGCACTTCTCGGCGTAGATCCGGCGCAACTCGTCGATGTGCTCGCGGTGCCGGCCGGTCGTGATGAACCACTCGGCCAGGGCTGCGGTATAGGTGTTGCGCAGGCTATCTGTGCGGCCGCGCGAGAGCACGGCGATGACGTCGGCCGGGCCGGCGCACCAGCCCAGGCGCATGCCGGCGGCGATCGTCTTGGAGAGCGTGCCGAAGAGCAGCACGGTGCCCGGCTCGGCAATGCCGAAGATCGTGGGCTTGGGCTCACCAGAGAAGCGCAGATCGATGTAGGCGTCATCTTCGAGGATCAGCAGGCCGTGCTCGCTGGCGATCTTCGCCAGCTGCTCACGGCGCTCCAGCGACAGCTCGACGCCGGCCGGGTTCTGGAAGGTCGGGATGGTGTAGAGGAACTTCGGGGCGCGGCCTTCCTTGCCCAACGTCTCGATGGCCTCCAGCACGCGATCCGGGTTGACGCCGTCCTGATCGACCTCGACGCCGATGACGTCGGCGCCGGCCAGGCGGAACATGCCGGTCGCACCCATCCAGGCGGGGGCGTCGGCCAGCACCACGTCGCCGGGATCGACCAGCATGTCGACGACCAGCCCCAGACCGCTGGCGGCGCCCAGCGAGAGCAGGATCTGCTCGGGGGTCACGTCCAGACCGTAGTCGGTCTTGAGCTTATTGGCCAGCGCCAGGCTCAGGCCGTCGGGCCCGACTGGGTTGGCGTAGCCCAGGGCGTCGACGCGCTTGTTTTCGGCCAGGATGTCGGCCGCCTGGGCCATCTCTTCGAGGGGCAGCGATTCGGGATCAGGATCGCCGTAGACGAACGAGATCATGCCTTCCCTGGCAGTACGCGAGGGGCGCGACATTTGCGCGGCGATCTGTCCCCGACGTGACCAGCGGTTGTTCCAGCGTTCGTCCATGCTCAGCCCTTCACACTCGCCCAAATGGCGCGCTCATCCGACCGGCAGAGTGTACATGTTTGGGGGCTAGCGGACGCAAAAAAAGAAGAGCCCGGTTTAACGCGGGCTCTCTCGCTCTGATCCAGGGGACCAGATAGCTAGGAGCGCCTCTGGAAGGCGTCCAGCAGCTCCTGGCGAGATTCGATAGAGAGGCCCAGGATCTCGGCGATTGCGCCCTCGTCAACGCCCGCGTCGCGCAGGACCGCTTCGAGATCGGAATCCAGCACGGCGACGTCTTGTTCGAGCTGTGCGAACTCGTCGATGCTGACGCCCAGCACGTGGGCGATGCCAGCCAGGACGGTGAAGCTCGGCAGCGTCTGACCGCGCTCGAGGCGGCTCAGGTGCGATGCAGAGATGCCTGCCTGTTCGGCAAGGTCATCGAGGGTCATATCTTGCTCGTGGC
The DNA here is from genome assembly GCA_035304105.1 of Thermomicrobiales bacterium. Lineage (GTDB taxonomy): Bacteria > Chloroflexota > Chloroflexia > Thermomicrobiales > CFX8 > JAUIIK01. The sequence continues at coordinate 14,447 of DATGQR010000091.1, forward strand.
GCAACTTTCGGATCGCCGGGCCAATCCGCTGGCGTTGTACCACTGGCCGCTGAACCATACGTGCAACTCCTCCCCGAGAACCCAGGTCTATACCCAGACGACCCCGGTTCCCGATAGTGAATGGAAAAGGCCCTCACCTACTGAAACAATCCAGTAAAGCGAGAACTCGTCATTGCCCACTCAAGCGGGCAGTGAAGGCGGTTGATACGCTGCGCGTATTAGCCGCACGCTATAGGAATAACATGATTGGAACGTGCTGACAAGGTTGCCCGGGAACAATTTCGCAAGCCTGACACTAGCTATCTGTGCTGCCAAGCCGTGCTTTTCGGCCCGAAACAACCCTGCCCTCCGCTCAGAAGCGTATATCCCACCGCGCTGAAGCTAGCGTATCATAAGTACCTGAGTTGTGGTAATCCCTGTAGCGCGCCACGCTCGCGCGATGAACGTTCCTAGCATACGCGGACATGTCCAGGATGGCACGTTTCGGGGGACGCGAGAAGCCACGTTGGACGTAATACGCATACTTTCGCTGCATTCGTTTGGAACACGCGGGAGCCAGGTCCAACCCTTCACGGATCGAGTCCAGCGCCAATCAATGCGCGCACAGTCGCCTCACACGATGGAACCTGTACCGGTCCTGGAAGGTGATGCGTGAGGGGTTGATGCTGGTAGTTACCGCCCTGTTTGTGAAATCCACGCCTCGGACGCTAGTCGGTTACTCTACAGCCCCCGTATCCCTCGACCGGTTCGGGGTACAGGGGGTTACTTCTAGCTTTCCCGCAGCAGACGAGGCTCGATCACCGGGTCAGGGTCGAAACCTGGCTCGTCATGCCCCTGTGATGGCGGCCATGGGACGGTACGGTCATGGCGCGGGGCAGGCTCCCGGCAGGTGGGCCGGGATTCAAGAGGACAATCGAAGACGACCGTCAGGCCACCAGGGAAGCGTCTGACGGGGTGAGGGCGTCGGTGGTGTCGGCGTCGAGGTAGATCACACCGCCGGCTTGCAGGCGCTGGAGCGAGGCCAGCACCCGCTCGCGGTCGCGGCCGGAGATCTCGACGAGCTGGTCGAGCGTCTTCGGGCCGCGGATGAGCGCCACGAGGTAGATGCGCTCCTCCGGGTCGATCAGCGCGGCCATCTCGGACGAGATCGCCGGGTTGAGCCGGAAGGGCGTGTCGATCATGCGCTGGGACGACCACTCGTCGGCGCGCCGGATGGCCTCGAAGACCTCGGCCTCGATCGAGACGTTGACCTCTTCACCGCGCAGGTCCGGGATGCCGGGATCGAAGCGGAACTGCCCGGCCGGGTGGATCAGCAAGCGAAAAACCAGCTCACCGAATTGCCGGGCGATGGCGCGCTCGAGCTGCGCTTTGGTGATGCAGCCGAGCTCGACGAGGATCGAGCCGAGCGCCGGCGGCGGTGAGAGCGCTTTCTGATACTCCAGCGCCGCTTCCAGCTGGCGCTCGGTGATCAGGCCGCTGTCGAGCAGGCGTGCGCCCAGGCGCTGTGTGCTGTCGGTCGAGCGCGCGCCGACCAGCTTGCCATGGCGGAAGGTGAAGACCATGTGGGTGGAGTTGCTGACCAACGTCAACCAGCCGGACTTGTTGCGGCTCCCGAGAAGCCACAGGATGTCCGGCAGGGGAAGGTCGAACAGATCTCCCTGGAAAGCCACGGCTACATCTCCATCGGCTTCGTGAACTCCTCGCTCCCGCAGCAGCGCGTTAGCACGCGCAACCCGCATCACATACAGGATAATGCTTTGCGCGGTACAACAGGAACAGTATCGAGTACCGATCGGCCAGGGTACACTCGGCCCCTTTGGCGCGGGGCGCTACCGAGAGGGAGGAGCATGCACGTCGGCTTGATTGTGCCCGTCTACAGCGGCGTCGAAGGCCGGCGCATCCCGGCGCTGGAGACGCTGGTGCGGGCGCTAGTCCCGCACGTCGAGCTCACCGTGTTTCCGCTGCGCAATCCCTGTGGCCCGCCGCGCATGAAGCTTGACGGCGCGACGGTCATCGATGGAGGCAAGCCGGGGCTGCGCCTGCGCCACCTGGGGGCCAACCTGCTGCGGGCGCTATACGCCGAGCACCGCCGCCGGCCGTTCGACCTGCTGCACGGCTACTGGGTCTTCGAGCCTGGGCTGCTGGCGGTCGCGGCGGGGCGCGCGCTGGGCGTACCAGTGGTGGTCAGCATCGGCGGCGCCGAGCCGGTGGCGCTCTCCGGGATCGGCTACGGCGGGCAGCTTGAGCGGCGCGGCCGGCTGACCTTCCGGT
>DATGQR010000092.1:0-16303 GCA_035304105.1 Thermomicrobiales bacterium
TCAACTCCCCGAGATCCCGCACGGTCACGCCCGGGATGGCGTCGAGCTTGGCGCGCAGGTCGCCCGCCAGCACCTGGATGCGCTCCCAGATGGCGTCGATGCCCCAGCTGAGGGCGTAGTCGAGGGCGACACCCAGGCCGATCTGGGCGGCGTAGTTATTCTCCCAGTTCTCGAAGCGGCGGGCATCGTCGCGCAGTTCGTAGCGGTCGGGCGCGACCCAGGTGGCCCCGCGCATGTCGAGGAAGGGCGGCTCGAGCTGGTCCAGCACCTCGCGCCGTACGTAGAGGAAGCCGGTGCCGCGCGGGCCACGCTGGAACTTGCGGCCGGTCGTCGAGAGCAGGTCGCAACCGATCTCGTCCACGTTCACCGGCATTTGGCCGACTGACTGGCAGGCGTCGAGCAGGTACAGCACCCCGGCGTCCTTCGCAACCCGGCCGATCTCCGCGGCCGGATTGACCAGCCCGCCGTTGGTCGGGATATGGGTGATCGAGATCAGCTTCACGCGGTCGTCCATCATCGCCTGCAAGGCCTCGACCGAGAGTTGCCCGTGCTCGTCGTTTGGGACGACCTCGACCGAGACGCCGTGCTTGCGGGCAACTTGCAGGTAGGGGATGTAGTTGCTGCCGTACTCGGCCATGGCGGTCAGGATGCGGTCGCCGGGCTCGAAGGGGATCGAGTAGAAGGCCATGTCCCAGGCGACGGTGGCATTCTCGACCAGCGCGATCTCGTCACGATGCGCGCCGATGAGCTCGGCGGCGGCGTCGTACGTGCGCTCGATCTTGTCATGGGCCTCGGCTGCGGCTTCGTACCCGCCGATCCGCGCCTCGAGCTGCAGATGCTCGATGCTGGCGTCGACCACCTGCTTCGGTGGCAGGGCGGAACCGGCGTTGTTGAAGTGCAGCACGTGCTCGACTCCCGGCGTGTCCCGCCGGGCGCGCTCAATATCGATTGGCATACAGGCATACTCCCCTTCGGTCAGTCATCCGACACGGGAGTATAAGCCGAAGCGACGTGTGGGCTAGTTGGCCAGCGGCATCAGCGGGAGATACTCCGGCTCCTCACTGCCTTGCACGGTGATGTTGCCGGGGTTGGCGTTCGCGGCGCGCATCAATGCGAGGAGGTCCGACTCGATGCGGTGCCGCGGCCGCTCGGGGTCGGGAGAGGCCAGGGCCGCGAAGACGACGGCCCCGGCACAGATCTGGCGCAGCAGGAAGAGCGCGCTGGCCTGGTCGGTCTCCGGCAGGATGAGCAGGTTCCAGCCGCCGCGGCAGCGCACCAGCTGGTCGGTGGCGCGAATGCTGCGCTGCAGCTCCAGGCGCTGGCCGGGGGCCGGGCGTATCGCGACGACGGTCAGGTCGCGGTCATAGCGCAGGGCGCGAGCCGTTTCGCGCGCCAGCGTCTCCTGAACCCGCGATTCGAACCACGGGCTGCCGAGGATGCCCTCAAAGGGGCCCAGGCGGCCGATGCGCGCGACCACCAGGCCGATGCCCAGGCCCATCAGGTAGAGATTGGCGATCGTGATCGGGCTCGGGAGATTCCCGCTGACGAACAGCGTGGACAGTATCACCGCCGAGACGGTCGCGACGCCGAGAATCGGGTAGAGAAGCCCACGGTCAGTAATTTCCGCGCTCCTTCCCCGAGAGGAATGGTATATTCGCACCACTTTGACACCTGAATTCCAGCCTGTGTAAAGTCTCGCGCTTGTGCTTGTGCGCGGGCAGAGGAAATTCGTCACGTCCTCGCGGGGCGAAAAGGGGCAGGACGGGCGATAATCCGGTACGGATTCGTACCGGTCCGATATGACTAGTGGCGTGTGCTGAGAGGCTAGGGACATGGCGAACGACATCAACTTCGATCTGCTGAAGCGGCTCTGTGAGGCGCCGGGCATCCCCGGGCGCGAAGAGGCCGTGCGCGCCATCGTGCGCGAGGCGATGGAGGGCCTGGTCGACGAGATCGAGGTCGATGCGCTGGGCAACCTGATCGGTCGCCGACGCGGCCAGGGCGGGCCGGCGGTCATGTTCGCCGCTCACATGGACGAGATCGGCTTCATGGTCAAGCACATCGACGACAAGGGCTTCATCCGCCTCCAGCCCGTCGGCGGCTTCGACGCGCGCGTCCTCCCGGCCCAGCGCTGCTTCGTCCACACCGAGGACGGCCAGCGGCTGCCGGGCGCGATGGCGCTGGAGTCCAAGCCGATCCACCTGCTCACGCCCAACGAGATCAAGCCGCCCAAGGTCGAGGAGATCTTCGTCGATCTTGGATTGAGCGGCGATGAGGTCAAGGAGCGCGTGCAGGTTGGCGACATGGTCACGATGGACCGCACGGTCGAGCGCATCGGCAACAACGTCTTCGGCAAGGCGTTCGACGACCGCATCAGCGTCTTCATGATGCTCGAGGCCGCCCGCGCGCTGGGCGACGAGCAGGTGCAGGCGGAGATCATCCTGGCCGCGACGACCCAGGAGGAGGTCGGCCTGCGCGGCGCCCGCACGGCCGCCTACCACATCGAGCCGGACATTGGCGTGGCGCTCGACATCACCCTGGCGATGGACATCCCCGGCGCCTCACCTCAGGACGCGGTGACTCGCCTGGGCGAGGGCGTGGCGATCAAGGTCTTCGACTCCTCGCACATCTCCAACCACAAGCTCGTCAGCCACTTCAGGCAGCTGGCGCGCGAGAACGACATCAAGCACCAGATGGAGATCCTGCCGCGCGGCGGGACCGACGCCGGGGCGATGCAGCTGTCGCGGGCCGGGATGCCGGCGATCACGATCTCGCTGCCGACGCGCTACGTCCACACCGTCAACGAGATGGCCGCCGTCAGCGATATCCAGGCCGAGATCGCCCTGCTGGCCGCCTACATGCGCCACGCCCATGAGGGTGATTACCGGCTGGAGTAACCCGGAGCGCACCGGCGTAGCCCGCACGTTCAATCATCGAAGGGATCGGACCAAGAACCGATACCAGTTCCCTGTAGGGCCGTGCTGCCGGCGCGTTCCTACGGGGAACGATTACTGATTCCATCGCATGCTGCGGTCTTGCGTGCATCGATGCGGACGACTGACGCCTTCGAGAAACGAACCCGGCCGCTCTACATCACGTCCTCGGGGTCGAGCTTGTTGAAGTAGGCCAGGTCGATCGCCAGCCAGAGGGTCTTGGTCAGCGGGTAGAACACGATCGGGAAGAGCAGATTGACGACGACGCCGATGATGACGATCTCCCAGACCGGGATGTCCGGCCAGGTCCAGATCGTGGCGATGATGATCAGCACGATCGCCAGCAGCTCGGCGGCCGCGATGTTCACGATCATCGCGCCGACGTAGTAGCCCTGCTCGCGCACCAGATCCAGGCCGCAGCGCGGGCACTCGTCCCGCATCGCGAAGTAGCCTTTGAAGATGTCCCGCTCACCGCAGCGCGGGCAGCGCCGTGTCGCGCCCCGGACTAGCAGGCGCCCTTCCATGTCGTTCTCCTTTTGGCCGTGCCGGGGCCGTAACCCGTTCCTTCGAGAAGCATAGTAAAAACGGCGACCACCAGGCCGCCCGGATCGTGGGCCTCAGCGGCTAGTTGCCGCTCGCCTCCCGTACCCGACCGGCTGCCGGCAGGTAGAAGCGCGTGGTGTATTCCGAAACCATACGGTTTGCGCTGAAGCGTGGCGCCACCAGGTTGATCGAGCGCTTCATGCGCTGGACCCACTCGACCGGCACGTTCGCTTCATCCCGTTGGTAGTAGAGCGGGATGATCTCCTGCTCCAGCACTTCATAGAGCCGGGTGGCCTCGGCGCGGTCGCGCGACGCCTGGTCGGGGAACTCCTGGCCGGCGTCGATGCTCCAGCCAATGTCCCAGCCCAGTTCGCGAGCCTCCTGCCAGGCTTCGTCCCACCAGCCGTCGAGCACGCTGAAGTTGAGCACGCCGTTGGCCGCCGCTTTCATGCCGCTCGTGCCGCTGGCTTCCTGGGGCCGGATCGGGTTGTTCAGCCAGACGTCGACGCCCTGGACGATGTGCCGCGCGATCGCCATGTCGTAATCCTCGAGGAAGAGCACGCGCCCCACGAATGGCGGCCGCGAGGCGACGCTGGCGATGCGCTGGATCAGCAGCTTGCCCTGCTCGTCGCGTGGGTGTGCCTTGCCGGCGAAGATGAACTGCACCGGCCGGTCGGCGTTCTGGACGATACCGGCTAGCCGCTCGACGTCGGTGAACAGCAGCGTCGCGCGCTTGTAGGCCGTGAAGCGCCGTGCGAACCCGATCGTCAGCGCCTCCGGGTCGAGCACCTCGCGGGCGGCGCGCAGATCCTCTTCCGTGGCGCCCCGGCGCTCGCGCTGGGCGTGTACCCGCTCGCGGGAGGCCTCGACGAGCCGCAGCTTCAGCCCCTGGTGGACGCCCCACAGCTCATCCTCCGGAATCGCGCAGATCGGTTCCCAATCCTGGATCGTCGTGGGCCGCGTGCGCCAGTCCGTGCCGATGTGCTGGTCGTAGCGCTCGGCCAGGTCCTTCGCTATCCAGGTCTGCATGTGAACGCCGTTGGTGATGTGCTCGATCGGCAGCTCATCGACCGGTGTGCCGGGCCAGAGGTTGGCCCACATCTCGCGGGTCACCTGGCCATGCAGCTTGCTAACGCCGTTGCGCGCGCTAGACATACGCATCGCGAGGATCGTCATCCCGAAAGGCGCCTGCTGGTCGTTCGGGTTGGCGCGGCCCAGGGCCATGAATTCCTGCCACTCGAGCCCCAGCTCCTGGGCTAGCGGCCGGAAGTAGCTGCGCATCAGGGCTGAGGGGAAGTAGTCGTGCCCGGCGGCGACCGGCGTGTGCGTCGTGAAGACGGTGCCGGCGGTCGTGATCGCCCGCGCTTCGGTCAGCGAGATGCCGCGCCGCGCCATGAGCGAGCGCATGCGCTCCAGCGCCAGGAACGCCGAGTGGCCCTCATTCATGTGGTAGACCGGCGGCTCCAGCCCCAGCGCTTCCAGCGCGCGGCAGCCGCCGACGCCCAGCACCACCTCCTGGCTGATGCGCGTCTCGAGGTCACCGCCGTACAGCCGGCCGGAGATGGCCTGGTCCTGCGGCCGGTTCTCCGGCAGTCGCGTGTCCAGCAGGTAGAGCGGAATGCTCCCGACCATCGCCTTCCAGATCTGCGCCTTGACCAGCCGGTCGGGTAGCTCGACCGTGATCATCAGCGGCTCGCCGCCAGCGTTGCGGACGAGCGTGATCGGCAGTCTCTCCGGGTCGCTGTTGAGGTCTTCGTCGTGCTGCCAGCCGGCGCTGTCGAGCATCTGGCGGAAGTAGCCCTCATAGTAGAAGAGGCCGACTCCGACCAGTGGCAGGCCGAGCACGCTGGCGGATTTCAGGTGATCGCCGGCCAGGACACCCAGGCCGCCCGCGTAGACCGGCAGCGCCTCGGAGACGCCGAACTCAGCCGAGAAATAGGCTACCAGCGGGTCTGGGCTATCCGGGGCGACGCTGCGGAACCACGTATCTTCGCCGGTCAGTTCGGCATCGAACGCGCGTGCCAGCTCATCTAGCCGGGCGAGGAAGGCCTCGTCCGCGGCCAGTTCGGCGAGGCGCTGCTCGCTCAGGCCGAGCAGCACGTTGATCGGGTTGACGGTGTCCGGGTCGCCGCCCGCAAGGTCGGCGAACAGTTCGCGGGTGGGCCGGTCCCAGCTCCAGCGGAGGTTGATGGCCAGGTCGGTGAGTCGGCGGATCGGGTCAGGCAGGTTACGGGACGACGGGTGCTGACTTGTCATACGTCGTTGGCTCTCGATTCACCAGGATTGGACGACAGCGCGGCGTAGCAGCGGCTTACCCGCGCGAACCGCACTTACGGTATCAAATCACGTGCTTCGGGCGTCACGTCCGGGGCAGTGAGGCCGTCGCCATGCGCCAGAGCGGCCGTGAACCGCGGCGCTCTGCTACACTGGCGTCAAGTATGCAAAAGTCGCTTGTGCTGGCGAAAGTCAGGAGGTTCGTGTCGTGGTCGTCGAGCAGGTCGCCGGTAGCGTGGCGCTGAACCAGTTGGTCGCGGATGTGCGTGAGGTCGTCGCTGGCGGTGGCGCGCCCGCCGAGATTTCCCGGCAGGTCGCGGCAAAGCTGCAGCCCTATCTGAACGACCCCGATCTGCTGACCTCCGAGCAGCGCGAGCCGGACCCCAATCACTACCGACAGCACATCCTGCACGTCGAGCCGGACGGCAGCTTCTCGATTGTCTCGCTCTGCTGGCTGCCGGGTCAGGAGACGCCGATCCACGACCATGTCTCCTGGTGCGTCGTCGGCGTCCACCAGGGGCTGGAGCTGGAGACGAACTATCGTCTGGAGACCGGCCCGGACGGCCAGGAACGCCTTGTCGAAACCGGCCAGATCACCTGTACGCCGGGCATGACGGAAGCGCTGACCCCGCCCGGCGACATCCACAAGGTCGCCAATGCCGGCGATGACCTGGCCATCTCAATCCACATCTACGGCGCCGATATCGGCAAGCTCGGCTCCAGCATCCTGCGCCGCTACGACCAGGCCGTGGCCTGATCTATCACCAGCCAGCCCGCGCGATCCTCGTCGCGGGGGCCGATCTCAAACGCATACAGCGCGACCGGCCGGTCGCCCTGTATGCGTTCCTCGTACAGATTGGGCCAGGATTTCGCCCCGATTCCCCTACAGGGAACCGGTGGATGGCCTCGACGCACGCAGGCGTCCGATCCGATGAAAACTAATCCGAGCTAAGCACATTGCTGCGAGTGATGTTGCGCTCGGCGATCCAGCGGGGCGGGCCGCCACGCTCGTCGACGATCAGGTAGAGCGTGCCGGTCGCTTCCGCCGGGTCGGTCTGCCCGGAGTCGACCCACCACCCCAGCGCGATGGCGAAGCCGCGGATCGTGCCCCCGCCGCCGGGATGCGGCACGGTCGTCTCCATCCAGAGGCGCTGGTGGATGGCGACGGCGAAGTCGGCGTGGTGCTCGATGCTCATGGATGTCCTCCCTGTGGCGCGGCACGGAAATGGAGCCGGCGCGTCCCCGTCGCCGGATATGCCCCGGAATGATCGCCTGCCATAATAGAGCAGGCGGGTCCCTCGGCCGTGGCCCCGGGGCCTAAGGGAGCCAGCCTATGCCGCCGTGAGCGCGGCGAATCGGCCAGCTGCAAGCCGCTCGTCACGGCTCGCGGTCTACCGCGAGCCCCGGACACGCCGGACGAGCAGGGCCGCTCCGCTCTGGCATAATCGGATTCCCAGTACCGACGAGCAGGCTCTCCTGGTGGCAGCGTTCATCCCGGTATGTGGGGAACGAGGTGTAGCACTGGCATGGAGCGAGCAAGCATGGAGCGCGGTGAACGCCACGGCTCAATTCAGGTGTCGATGGCCCGCCATCTCCGCAACATCGCGGACTGGCGGCGGTGGCGCTACGAGGATTACAACCGCGACGAGCGCAACCTGCGCTGCGCGCGGGCGCTCGATGCTTTCGCGGACTTCGTGGCTCGGCTCGACCCGGACGATGCCCGCCTGCGGCGCCTGGCCGAGCTCGCTGGCTACGACGGCGAGTTTCAGCCCGGGCAGCAGACCAACTACGCCATCGGCCGGCTGCATTTCTTCAACGAGGAGGTGTCGTTCGATCACTTTCTCGACCACCTCGTCGAACTGGCCGAGATGGATCACAATGAGAACGGTCGCTTCGGCGGCCACAACCTGCCGCCGGGTGACGATCCCTGGTCCGCCGAGCCCTAGGCGGACCGCGGCGAGCCGGGCGCGTGGCCGTGGCTGCGCACCGGGCACGCGCGCCGAGTGGGAGGAGGCAGCCCAGACGAGCGAATGATGACGGTACGCACACGACCCATTCGCACTTAACCGCTTAGAGCTTTCGCTATTGAGAGAAGAGCCATGGCACATATCTATTGTGGTGACGAGCGTCGCCTCGACCCCGAGGTTTTCGCAGCCGTCAAGGAACTCCCCGACACTTATTGGATCCTGGCTGAGTTCGACCTCTCGCGCAACGTCGACTGGTTCATCATCCGGGCCAGCCAGAATCGCGAACCCTCGCTCCTGATCCTCACCGAGCTCAAGCGCGTCAGCCAGCCGCTGGAGGGCGATATCAACGGCCCCTGGTCGATCTGGTCGCCCGAGCGCCAGGCCTGGACGACCTACGACACCAGTGAGCAGTCCATGAACCCCTACTGGCAGGCGGTCGACACCGGCAACGCCCTGAAGGAGTGGCTCTGGAACAACCAGTCGCGCTACCTCAACCGCGCCACGCCTTCCAGCGAGCGCGAGGAAGCCTTCAAGATCTGGCCGGACCTGCTGATCCTCAGCCCGCCGGGAACCCGGCACCGGCTGCCCTTCCGGCCGTCCAACGGCTACGGGCGCTGGTTCTATGACATCGAGCAGTGGATCCACCACATTGACTCGTGGCGCCCGAAGGACAGCAACATCGACCTCACGCCGGACGAGATCGAGAAGCTCGCCGGGTTGCTCAACCTCACCCGCATCTGGTCCGGCGGTGGCGGTGAAGTCTTCTCCGTGCCGGAGATGCCCCCCGCGACCCCGACCGACGACCTGCTGCGGCGCATCGTCGCCCTGGAACGGCGCGTGGCGATGCTGGAGCGCCAGGTGGGCGCCGAACAGCAGGTCGTCGAGCAGCTCGTGCCGTCGAAGGCCGCGCCAACCAGCCCGCGCCTGCGCCAGGCTGGGGAACGCTGGGGCGTCGACCTGGAGCGCACGATGGCCGACGCGATCCGCTCGACCGCCGCGCAGGGCAAGTTGCGCATCTTTCCGACGATCATCGAGGAGATGAACCTGCGGCTGGGCTTCAACCTTGGCGACCGCGACTATCTGGGCTACGGCTCGGCGCCGATGCTCTTCAACCAGGCCGTCGCCGAGGGGCTGATTCGCTACGGCCCCAGCCAGGGTAGCTCGCCGACCGTCTACCTGGCCGAGGAGCCGCTGCCGGCCGCCGCACCAGCCGACGTGCAGGCGGACTGACCCGCTAGCGTGACGGCACCAGCAGGGCGTCCGACCCGCGCCGCCGGACGCCCTGGATGGCGCCGGTGGTGGTGATCACGGCAACGACCACCGCGCCAGCCGCGGCCACTGTCACCGGCGCGCCGACCGCGTCTACGGCTGCGCCCATCGGCAGCAACGCGATCGGCGTCAGCGAAAAGCCCATCATGTAGATGCTCATCACACGCCCGTAGTAGGCGCGGTCCGATGCCAGCATCAGCAGCGTCTTGTTGATCGTCAGGAACACCTGGCTGGCAAAGCCGACCGCGGCCAGCAGCGCCAGGCCGAGGATGTAGCTCCCGCTGAGCGCGAAGAGCGCCAGCGCCAGGCCGAAGCTAACCCCTGCGATGAGCTGCATCAGCTGCAGGCGCGGCGAGTCGGCGAGATAGGCCACCAGCAGTGATGCGACGATCGCGCCCGCGCCGACTGCGGTATACATGAGCCCCAGCGCCGACGGCCCCACGTCAAACACGTCCTTCTGGAAGATCGGCAACAGGTTGCGGTAGGGCATCCCGAAGACGACAAGCGTGATCGCGAGCCCCAGCAGCAGGAGCAGCGACTTCTGCTCCCAGAAATAGGCGATGCCGCGCGTTGCCCCGCGCAGCACGCCGTCGACCTGCGCGCCGTCCGGCCGCGCATCGGGCAGCCGCAGGACCGTGTAGATCCCCAGCAGGTAGAGGCCGGCGATGACATAGAAGACGATCGCCGGCGACAGCCAGATCATTACGCCGGCCACGGCCGGGGCAATGATGCGGTTGAGGTTCCGGCCGGTTGAGTCCAGCGCGATCGCGTTTGGCAATTCCCCCTCGCTGACCAGATCGGAGATGTAAGCGGTGCGCGCCGGCATCATCAGCGACGACGTCAGGCCCTGAAAGACGCCGATGACCATCATGTGCCAGATCTCGATCAGCCCGAAGGTGATCAGTGCCGCAATCGCCAGTGCCATCGCCGCACGAATAAGCTGAGTGACGATGAGCAGGCCGCGCTTGTCGAAGCGGTCGGCCGCCGCGCCAGCGAACGGCCCGGCGATGAAGCGTGGCACGCCCATCGAGAGCGCTACCAAACCAATCGCGACGCCCGAGCCGGTGATGTCGTAGGCAAGCCAGGAGCGCGCCACCATATTCATCTGCATCGCAGCCATCGCGAAGAGCATCCCGAACCAGAGGATGCGGAAGTCGTGAATGCGCAGCGAGCTAAACATCCCTCCGGCGCGGAAGAGGCGGCGCATGTAACGCCACATGGGCCGGCTCGCTGTGTCGGGTTCGGATGCCGCCTGTTGCTCGGACGTCGCCATCGCTGGTCTGTCCCCTCGCGGTGTGGATCGATCAAAAGATAAGTAAAGCTTAACCGTTTGCCGATCCCACTCCCGTTCCGGGGACATATCGGGATCTATTTGGAGGCGCCGGTCACTCGCATCGCGCCGGGGCGACGGGGCTATACAGCGGCTGCCGGCTCATCCTCGTGCGCCGCGATGGTTTCCTCAATGGTGCGGACATGGCGCTCGATGTGCCCCACGAGCATGTGGCGCGCCAGGTGCGCGATCCCGATCGTGTCCTCGCCGCCGCCCAGGAATGCGCGCCGGCGCGGGATCTCGCGCTCCAGGTCCTCATCACTCAGGCGGATCAGGAGGTGGCGCACCAGCGTGCGGTTGCCGGCGATCTCCAGGAGCACTTGCTCGCGAGTTGGAGCCGGGTTCTCGGCGATCAGGTTGGCGTTGATGTGATCCGCCGCCTCCATACTGAGCGGCAGACTGTACTTGCCGTCCACCAGCCGCGCGAACCACGCGCCCTCAATCTCCATCCAGACGCCCAGATGGAGCGCCTCCTGAGCCACCGTCCAGCCGGCTCCCTCGGCGCGGGCGGTCCACGCCTGGTCGCTCATCGTCCGTACCAGCTCGACCAGCCGGTCGGTCGCCCGGTCGAAGCGGTTCGCCAGTTCGTAGGCGCGTGCGCTCATCGCAGCTCGATCCTCTCCCATACCCTCAACCGATCCGCGCGCAGGATACCCGATCGCGCGGCGCGCTTTTCCGGGCTGTTCGAAAGCCTCCAGAGGTAGGCCCATATCTCAGCCAAACATGGCAGAATACCCGGAAGTGCGCGCGGCGGGCAGAGTGCGCCCATGTGCGCGAATGTCTCAGGAATTGGAGTGGGGGGACATGGCTAGGACGGCGATAATCGGTGCAGGGGTCATCGGGCTGACGCTGGGTCACCAGCTCGCCCGGCGTGGTGACGAGGTCGTGATCGTCGATCAGCGGCGGCCGGGCGCCGGCGCGTCGATCGGCAACGCAGGCTGGGTCACGCCATCCCTGTCCGTCCCGGTGGCCGCGCCCGGGTTGGTCTGGACTGCGCTCAAGTGGATGGCTGACCCGAATAGCCCGCTCTATATCAAGCCGCGCCTGGATCCCAATTTCATCCGCTGGCTGCTCTCGTTCATGTGGCACTGCCGGCAAGAAGATTTCGAGGCCAGCAGCCAGGCGCTGCTCGACCTCAGCCGGGGTACCAACGAAGCCTTCGACGAATTGCTCGAGCAGGGTGTCTCCTTCGAGATGTCCGAGGCCGGGCTGATGATGCTGGCCTTCGATGAAGACCTGCTTGATCATCATCTCGAGATGTCGCCCGATCTCTCCACGATTGGCTACATGAAGCTGCGCCGCCTGAGCCGCGCCGAGACGCACGAGATGGAGCCGGCGCTGTCGGACGAGGTGGCCGGCGCCATCTACGCCCAGGATGACCGCCATGTCCACCCGGCCTCGTTCGTCGATGGGCTGGTGCGGGCGCTCCTGGAGGCCGGCGTCGAGATCAAGTCCGAAACGCGCGTCGATAGCTTCGACCGCAGTGGCCGCAACGTCGGCGCGCTCCAGACAAACCAGGGCCGCATCGAGGCCGATCGCTTCGTCATCGCCGCTGGCGCCTGGACCGGCAAGCTGGCGAAGAAGGCCGGCTTCTACCTGCCGATCGAGGCCGGCAAGGGCTACAGCATCACGATTGACAACCCCTCGGTCAAGCTGAAGTACCCGCTCGACCTGCTCGACGTGCGCGCGGCCGTGACCCCCTTTGGTGACCAGCTGCGTTTCGCCGGCACGATGGAGCTGTCCGGCATCAATCTCAAGTACCGCAAGAACCGCGTCGAGGCCATTTGGCGCAACGCCCACCGCTACCTGCGCGAGCGCGTGACCGGTGACCGCATGCGCTCCTGGGTGGGCATGCGGCCAATGACCCCGGACGGCGTGCCGGTGCTCGGGCGTATGCCGGGCAGCGATAACCTCTACGTCGCCACCGGCCACCAGATGCTGGGCGTCACCCTGGCGGCGACCACGGCCCTGGCCATGGCGAAACTCATGAACGGCGAGGATCCGGGCTTCAACCTGGCGCCGTTCGACCCCCTGCGCTTCGCATAACGTCAGCGCCGGGGCGCGGCGGATAGAAAACAGTCCTGATTGCCGTCCGCCCTTCGCACCGCCGCGCCCCGATGCTGATGTACCGGCCGACTTCACGCTTTCGGGCCTGATCTGAAACCCACTCCTGTTCTTACAGTCAAGTCATGGTCCACCGCTAGGTTCAGCGGCATGGGCCAGCCTGATGGATGGCGGCCTGCCGTGGCGATGGACCGCGCGATGCACGACCGACAGGATGGCGACCTACGATGAACAGCAGAGGGCGAGTCCAACGCGGCATTGTCGGCCCGGAGCGACGCGAAGAAGGCCAGGTGCTGGTCCTGTTCGCGCTGCTGTCGTTCGTCTTCGTCGGCATACTGGCGCTCTCGCTTGACGTCGGTTTCCTGCTGGCCGAGCGCCGCGCCGTGCAGGCCGCGGCCGATTCCGCCGCGCTGGCCGCCGCGCGCGCCGCGATGGACGGCGCCAACCGCTCGGCCCTCGACGCGGCGGCAACCGAGTATGGCCAGGCAAACGCTGGCGGCGTCGCCGACGTGACGCTGGACAACCCCCCGGCCAGCGGCAACTTCGCCGGCAATAGCGACTTCTACCAGGTGACCGTCCGCAAGGAAGTGCCCAAGTTCTTCCTGGGCGCCATCTATCCCGGCGAATGGGCCGTCGAAGCCGACGCGACCGCGATGATCACCATGGACGGCTTCGGCACCGGGGTGCTGGCGCTCAACTCGCACGAGGGCGGCATCCGCACCTCTGGCTCGTCCTACTTCCACGTCGAGAACGGCAGCATCGTCTCCAACTATGACATCAACACCTCGGGCAGCACGCGCATCACCGCCGACGAGTGGGTCGTCGCCAACGACGGCTTCCATACCTCCGGCTCGACGGTGATCGACGGCGGCAAGGGCGAGAACCCCAACGGCCCGGAAGTGCCCGACCCGCTGCTCGAGGTGCTCCAGCCACCGATACTCCCGAACTTCCCGGGCCAGCCTACGTACAGCGGCAATCCGTCCTCGGCGAGCTGCCGCACATTCTCTCCGTGGTCGAACCCGGTCACTTATCAGGTGACATCGTCGACCTGGTCCGGCGGCGGGTCGGGCTGCGTCAGCGTTGAGAACATCCCGGGGGACGGCTTCCTCTTCCAATCGGGCAACTACCGCTTCAACAACGGCGCCGGGCTCAACGTCGGCGGCGGCAATACCGGCACGATCACGCTGGGTGGCGGCACCTGGGTGTTCAACGGCAACTCCAGTGGCATCCGGGTCGGTGGCAGCACGCCACACTTCCGTATGAACGCCGGCACCTACATGTTCCTCAACGGCGCCGGGATCACAATTGGTGGCAGCGCGCCGAACAACCAGCTTGGCTACGGCAGCACTGGCGTGGGTTCAAACCTGTTCTACTTCTCCGGCGGTGGCGGAATCGATCCGGGCGGCAGCAACCAGGTGACCCTGTATCCCGGCCGCTACATCTTCAACGGTGGTCCAGGTATTGACTTTAGCGGCAGCTCGCGGCTGATCTTTAGCCCCGGCCACTACGAGTTCTGGTTCACCAACGGCGCCGGCTTCCGCTTCAGCGGCTCGTCGCGCATCGAGTACAACGGCAGCGTCTGGGCGAAGATGTACTTCTATGGCAACGACTCCAACATCCCGTCGTATTGCAGCGTCAACCGCACCCAGCTTTGCATGTCCGGCTCGACCAGCTTCAACGTGCCACCGGGTGAGTACTACTTCGACCGCGCCGCAATGATCAACAGCGGTAGCACGACGATCGTCGGCCACGACGTCTTCCTATACTTCAAGAACGGCTCGTACCTGTACTCCAGCGGCAGCGCGGCCTTCGCCTTCACCGCGCCGGAGCACGAGATCTACCCTGGCTATTACCCCGGCGTGTTCATGTACTCCGACCGAGGCAACACGGCGGCTTTCCAGTGGAACGGCTCGACCTCGACGCTCAGCAAGGGCGTGATCTACCTGCCCCAATCGCCGCTCACGATGACCGGCGCCAGTCACGGTAAAGTCATCGCCGGGCAGATGATCGTCGACCGGCTGAACTTGTCCGGCTCCAACCACACGACGATCGAGTTCGTCGAGCACGTCTCGATGGAGACGCCGGTCGTCACTCTGGTTGAATAGCGGCGTTCTCCTGAGCCCCCGGGGCCCGATCGAGTCGCGGCGCTGGACGAAGCTGAAGCGCTACAGCCAGAAATCCATACCCGGATTTGGCGCGAGGTCCGTGCCCGCCTGGCGGTCGCCAGCGCGGCGGAGGCGGACGCCCGGCGTGGATCGGAACTGCTACCCTTAGCGGTGGCGGATCACCACCCGCCCTGGGAAGCAGGACGCGACCGGTGCACTTCGACCGGCGACTTCTCGCGATGACCAAAGGCGTGCGCTGGCGGATCGCCCTGGCGGCGCTGATCGGCATGGTTGGCGTGCCGGTCGCCGTCTGGCGCCTCAAGGTCACCGCCAACGCGCTGTTCGATGTCTTTCAGGGCGAGCCGTTTGGCGAGATCCTGCCGCTGATCTTCTTGATCGGCACGCTGATCATCGTTCGCAACGCGCTCGAGTACCTGCGCGATGAGATCGCGGACCGCACCGCGGCGCGCATGAAAGTCGAGCTGCGCGAGCGGGTCTACAACCACGTCCTCAAGCTGGGCGCGGGTCATTTCGACCAGCGCCGCACCGGCGACGCGGTGAACGCGCTGGTTGAGAGCGTCGAGCGCCTGGACGTCTTCTTCGGGCGCTACCTGCCGCTTTTCGTGACCGGCGTGATCACGCCCTTCGTCCTGTTCGCCTTCATGGCGCCGCTCGACCTCCTGACGGCGATCATCTTCTTCGTCTTCGCCATCTTCACGCTCGTCGCGCCCTTCGCATTCCACCGTGTCAACGAGCGCCGCAGCCTGCAGATGCGCACCGCCCAGAACGAGCTGAGCGCCGAGTTCCTCGACGCCATGCAGGGCCTGCCCACGCTGAAGGTCTTCGGCCAGAGCGGGCGCTGGGGCGAGCGGCTGGCGCAGCGCTCGCGGCAAGTCTTCCGAACGATCATGCACGTGCTGGCCGTCAACATCGGCACGACCGGCGTGACGATGCTCGGCATCACCGCCGGCTCGGCCGTCGCCCTGACCTGGGGCGCCGTGCGCGTCGAGCAGGGCGACCTGGAGCTGCGGCCGCTGCTGGTCACGCTGATGCTCGGCGTCGAGGTCTTCCGCCCGCTCCAGCAACTCACGCGCGTTTACCACCAGGGCATGCTCGGCTCGGCAGCCGCCCGCACCATCTACGACCTGCTGGACACCGAGCCCGAGATCGTCGACGCGCCCGATGCCCGCGTACCCGAGGACTTCGTGCCGGAGATGCGCTTCGAGCGCGTCAGCTTCGCCTACGATGCGCGCCGCGGCAAGGCGCTCAACGACGTCAGCTTCACCCTGGAGCCTGGCAAGACGCTGGCCATCGTTGGACCCAGCGGCGCCGGCAAGTCGACCGTGGTCAATCTCCTGATGCGCTTCGTCGATCCCGACTCCGGCCGGGTGACGTTGTCCGGTCACGACTTGCGCGAGCTGCCGCTCGACTGGCTGCGCGAGCACATCGCTGTCGTGACCCAGGAAACTTACCTGTTCGATGGAACGGTGCGCGACAACCTGCTGATTGCTCGCCCCGACGCGACCAACCAGGAGATCGCCGAAGCGCTGGCCGCGGCCAACGCGATCGGCTTCGTCAACAGCCTCCCGGATGGGTTGAGCACCCATATCGGGGAGCGCGGCACGCGACTCTCTGGCGGCCAGCGCCAGCGGCTGGCGATCGCCCGCGCGCTGCTCAAAGACGCACCGATCCTGATCCTCGATGAGGCGCTCTCCAGCGTCGACGCGGAGAACGAGGCGCTCATCCAGGAGGCGATCGAGCGCCTCCAGGAGGGCCGCACCACGCTGGTCATCGCCCACCGGCTCTCCAGCGTCATCA
>DATGQR010000093.1:0-13023 GCA_035304105.1 Thermomicrobiales bacterium
GCCCGGGGTAAGGTCGGCGCGGACGTCTCGGTCGACGACGCGTACCAGCACGCGCGGCAGGTGGGGTTGACGCTGATCGCGGTGATGAAAGATCACCTCGGCAGCCTGGATCGCGTCAAGCAGATCGTGAAGGTGCTGGGCATGGTCAACGCCGTGCCCGAGTTCGGCCAGCAGCCGCAGGTCATCAACGGCTGCTCCGACCTGTTCGTCGAGGTCTTTGGCGACGCCGGCCGCCATGCTCGCTCGGCCGTCGGTATGGGCTCGCTGCCCAACCAGATCACCGTCGAGATCGAGGTCATCGTCGAGGTCGAGTAGAGCTTTCGACACGCCAGCACGGCACGCGGCCATCCGGTCAGCCCGGGTGGCCGCTTCGTGTTGCCGCGCCCTGTCGTGCCTTCGGAACGGCGTGCCACCTCAGAAAGTGTAAGAACCCCGACCTTCACTGGTCCTAGACGCAGATGGACAACGCGATCAGGACCAACCAGTGAAGGGCAGGAGACCATGCTGGCGACCAAGTTCCGCATGACGGCATTGGCGATCACGATTCTGGCGAGCACCCTGGCGAGCCTGGTCGCCGCGGCTCCAGCCGCCGCCCAGACCTCCGCGCCGCCGCATCGTGGCCGCTCCAACTACAATGTCTGCGCCCCAGTCGACCGGGAGAAGCTCGGCGCGCGATATGTCTACGCATTCGGCCTGCCGGGTGACACGCTCCAGCACGATTACTTCAGCAAAGACAACCCGGCCAGCTACCGCAACAACGGCTTCCGGCCGGTGCGCCTGACCGGTTACCAGGCCGGCTCGAACACTTATTACTCGACCAAGTGGATCAAGTTCGGCTCCGGGAAGTGGTTCAGTCGGTTCGGAATCGACGGCGACACCTTCCATCAGGCGTATCTCGACTATCGCGCGAGTTACCGCCCGATCGACGTCAGCGGCTTCACGACCCCGCACGGCGTCCGCTACAACGTCATTTACGAGGAGAACACTCAGGGCGTCGACTGGCGGCTGCACCGCGACGTGAGCCGGCCGGGGATGCAGGACCTCGTCGACCAATACGCCGATGAGGGCTTCGTGCCGGTGCGGGTGGAAGGCTACCTTCGCGACGGGCGACTCAACTTCATCTCGATCTGGGAGCGCGGCGAGTGCCGCTGGAAGATGCACAACCAGATGACACGGGATGAGTACCAGGCCAAGCTCGATGCGTACAAGGACACGCTGCGGCTCGTCCACCTGGACGCCTACAACCTCGACGGCGAGGTCTTCTACGCGGGGATCTGGTGGGCCCAGGAGGGGCCGAGTCAGCTGGTCCACTCCAACCGCGACTGGTACCTCCACCAGCGGCAGTTCAACAATCGCAAGGCCGAGGGCTACGTGATCGACAACTTCCTGGCCGTCGACGATCCTAGCGGCTGGGTGCGGTACGGTGGAATTTGGACCTTCCTGGCAGATCCAAACATCGGCCCGGAACACTCGCTCGCTCGGCGCATCGACCAGCGCGTCAACTCAGCGCCAGGCCGCGCTGGCGCAGCCATGCTCAATCTGACCACCGGCGAAGAGATCATGATCAACGCCGACCAACAGTACGGCACCTCCAGCACGATCAAGAGCGCCATCCTCTACGCGCTGCTCCGCAAGGCCGATGCAGAGGGCTTCAGTCTGGGCACGACCTTCATCGGCGTCGGCAAGCAGTATGGCTCGAACAACGACAACCTGCTGACCGAGGATGGGCTCTACTCCCTGGCCTACCTGGCCCAGATCATGCTCAGCAACAGCCACAACTGGGCCACTAACCGGTTAATCGACTTCGTCGGCATGGACACGGTCAACGAGGAACTCGACAACCTGGGGCTCAGCAGGGTGCGGCTCAATCGCTACATGACCGGCAGCGGTGCACCTAGCACGGCGGGCAATTCCAGCCCCGGCGGCGACTACCGCAGCGGGATCGACAACCTCGCTAGCCCGCGCGAATACGCCACCTTCCTGAAGCTCGTCTACGAGAACCAGGGCGGTCTGCTGAGCCAGGCAAGCTACGATGCCTTCTGGGCGACGATGAACCCGGTCGACAGCGGCTGGCTGATGTTGTACTCCAAGGGCGGCAGCAATACCTGGACCGGTCCGTTCGGCGACTTTGCCCACCGGCCGCAGATCAGCGACCACCTGCAGCGCTCACTCGCTACGGTGATGGAGTTCAGTGGCGGTGACGTCGTCGTCCTCGCGATGTTCATCGATGAGAATGACGTCGTCGACGACGAACTCTCCTGGATGCCGGTCACCTGTGCCACGTGGGAAGTATGGATCGAGTACAGCAGCCTGACGTCAGCCGATCTCCCGGCCGGCTGCTAGCCTCCCCGCCGTCAACGCAACAGCCCCCTGCCGTGGGTCGCTTCCGCGGCGGGGGCTCAACGTTAAGTCCCTTCATACCTCGAGCTTAGACCTACGCCGCGTTTGCGAGGCGTATCACCGCCCAAGCGTGTCGCACCGGTCATCGATCGTAGAGGCGGAGATCGTCTCCGCCTCTACGACGACGGACAGGCGTGGCCCCAGCGCGCGGACAGGTGCCTGGGACGTCAGCACATAGGGCATCGCAACGCCCACGGGCAGCGGCGGTCATCCACCTGTAGGGACGTGCCGACGGCGGATACGATGGAGCGATGCGATCATCGGTAGCCCCAAAGGAACCTTTACTTGACGCTTAGGGAAGGCGCCCGCCTCACCGGAAGCGCGGCAGGACCTCGCGCCCCAGCAACTCGATAGCCGCCAGCGGCTCGGGGCCGAGTGGCGGCCCGAAGCTCAGGTGTGTCGCGCCCAGCTCGACGAGCCCTTCGAGGCGCGGGATCAGCTCGGCGGGCGTGCCGACGACGCCGATCCTGAGCATCTGCGGGGTGACCAGCGAGCGGGCCAGCTCAGGGTCGCGCTCCTGCTGCAGGGCGCGCTCGATGGCGTCCAGTTCCTCGTCGCGGAGGCCCAGCCGGTCCTTGAGGTAGCCGCTCAGGGCGTGGCCGTAGTAGGCGATCTTGTCGCGCAGCACGTCGGCCGCAGCTTCGCCGTCAGCAGACACCGAGACCCAGATACAGGCCGCCAGGTCGACCTCCGCCAGCGAGCGCCCCGACCGGACAGCGCCTTCCTCGACCAGTGGCCGCACGGTCACCAGGTGCTCGGGCGGGAAGAGCAGCGGCAGGACGCCGTCGGCCAACTCCCCGGCCAGCCGCAGCATTCCCGGGCTGGTCGCGCCCAGGTAGATCGGGATCGGCTGCTCGACCGGCACGCGCAGGTAAGCCTGCGGTTCCCAGCCGGGAACCGCCTCGCCGGCCAGGCAGGCGCGCACCTGCCCGATGACCTCCCGCATGCGAGCCAGGGGGCGCTCGTGAGCGATCCCGACCCAGCCGAGGAAGTCCGCCGCGCCGGCGGCGATGCCCAGGTTGAAGCGGCCGCCGCTGACCTCCTGCATCGTCGCTGCGGTCATCGCGATCTCCGCCGGGTGCAGCGTGTAGGGGTTGAGCACGCAGGTGCCGAGCTGGATGTGCTCCGTCGCCAGGGCGCAGGCCGTCAGGATGACCGGCCCGCTGCGCAGGAACAGGTCATGGCTCACCCAAAACTGGTCGAACCCGGCTGCTTCGGCAGCCCGGGCAAGTTCGGGATAGGCCGATACCGGCAGATCGTTGTTCAGGCGGATGCTGAAGCGCACCGTCAGACCGGCCCTTCCGGGAGGATCGCGTCGGCCTCGATCTCGACCAGGTACTCGTCACCGACCAGGCGGCTGACCTCGACCAGCGTGTTGGCCGGGCGGGTGGCGCCGAAGTAGCGGCCGTGAACCCGACCGATCGCCTCCCAGTCGTCGGCGTTCCTGACGTAGATGCGCGTGCGGACCACATGCTCCAGCCCCGCACCGGCCTCGTTCAAGGCGCGCTCGATCTTGCGGATGATGTAGTCGGTCTGGGCGGCCGGGTCGCCGATGCCGACCGGGTTGCCGTCGTCGTCCGTCGCCGTCGTGCCGGAGACCCATACGAATCGTTCGACGCGGATGGCGCGCGAGAAGCCCACGACCGCTTCCCACTCGGTGCCCGAAGACACGCGCTGGATCTCGCCTGACATCGTCGCTCCCGTCCCCCGATGCGCTGCGTCCGGCGGATTGTAGGCGATGCCGGCCGGCGGTTGTGCCCGATGCGGTTTGGAGTGGAGAATTGGCTAGACTCTCCGCGTCACGAGTCGCGATCGGAACGGATGCGCACGATGTTGTACTTTCTCGCCATAGTCCTGCCGCCGCTGGCCGTGCTGTTGACCGGCCGGCCTTTTCAGGCGCTCTTGAACGTCATCCTGACCCTGCTGGGCTGGATTCCGGGGGTGGTCCACGCCGTCCTGGTCGTGAACGAGCACAAGGCCGACCAGCGCGCCAAGAAGTACGGCATCCGCGGCTAGGGCCGGCGGCCGGGCCTGGCTAGGTGTAGCGGCGGACGGTCTCGACCAGTTCCGCGTCGTTGAAGGGTTTCGTCACGTACTCGGTCGCGCCCTGCTTCATGCCCCAGAAGCGGTCGGACGGTTGATCTTTCGAGGTCACCATGATGATCGGCAGCTCCTTGTAGCGCGCATCATTGCGGAGCTGCCGGCAGAGTTGGAAACCGTTCTGGTCGGGCATGATGACGTCGAGCAGGATGGCGTCGTAGTTGCTGGTTTCCAGCCTCGTCAGCGCTTCCTTGCCGCTGGATGCGATGTCGACCGCGTAGCCCGAAGCGGCGAGCGGCTTCGACATCGCGTGCTGGTCGGTGGGGCTGTCGTCGACGATGAGAATGCGTGAGGCCATGGCATGGTCCTTCCCTGGATGGCCGGAAGTGCTGTGCTAGTTCTGTTCTATGTATAGTCTAGCTTTGTGTGATTTTGAGGCACTGGTACAGAGGTACCGGATTCATCAGGGGGCACGGCGATAGAGCGTTCGGGCGCGCGGACACTGCGCGAGTGGCGAGCCGAGAAGCTGTTGACGATCCGGGACCTCGCCGGCAAGGCGGGCGTCTCCAACCAGACGATCGTCCAGATCGAGCATGGCCGCATCTCGCCACGCATTCGCACCATCCGGCGCATCTGCGAGGCGCTGGAGGTGAGCCCGGAGGAAGTCGTCGAGTTCGGCGAAGCGCTGCGTGGCCCGGTGGACGAGGGCGATGCGGACGACGAGGGCACGACCGGCCCACTGGATGTCGTCCCCGACCGGCTCCAGCCGCTCATTGACACGATGCCGGCCGGCAGCCTGGGCGGCATCTCAGATGAGTCAACCTTCGGCTTCGTCCTGGCGCCGGACGGCGCGGTGCGCTACGCCAGCCCGTCGGTCGAGCGCGTGCTGGGCGTGGACGCCGGCTCCCTCGTCGGCGCGGATGTCTTCGACGCGATCATCCAGTTCGTCCACCCCGACGACCAGTACGAGACGATGCGCCTGCTCCACTACCTGCTGGTGACGCCGGGCGCCGTCGACGAGATCACCTACCGCGTGAGCCCGCCCGGCGGCGACTGGCGCGAGATGCGCCTGCACGGCACCAACCTGATCGACCATCCCGCCATCGAAGGCGTCCTCCTCGTCGCCAGCCCGCTGCCCGAGGACTGAGGCATTCTCCGATAATCGCTTGAAATCGCCGCTGGCTCTCATGTGGTGGCGATCACCGGTGCCACTTTCATCGAGTAGACACACCTCGGATCTCCCCAGGAAACCCAGTAGTACCGACACGTATCCCGGACCGGTTCACAGGTCCGGGATACGCACATCGTGCGGGTAGGAACCCGGGGAATTTGAGCGGCCTATCCGATCAGCATGAAGACCTCTACCCTCACACTCCTGCAGTCCGTCCGCCCGTGAAGTAGGCGCAAGCCCCCTGTTGAAGAGCAATTGGCTCACGCCGGCCGGATCCTGGGATGTGTTGCACCGAAACGCGTTCGCTCGATTCGCTCGGTGATCGTGATCAGCGAGGCGCTGGCGACGCCCTCGGGGATGCGCGCGATCTCGGCAGTCCCGCCGTGTTCGATGTCGTAGCGGTTGAGCGTGCGACAGTCCTCGCCGTCGGTGAAATTGGCCAGGCCGTTTTGGGCGTCGAAGGCGCCCTGACCGTTGCAGTGCGACCCGTCCGGGAACTTAGCCACTGTTTCGATGGCATCGCTCCGCACCCGCAGGATACGGCCGTTCTGCGGCTCGAGTTCATCACCGACCACGAGCAGGAGGATCTCCTCGCCATCCGGGTCGAGGCAAGCGATGTCAGCCACGCCGATGATGCCGGGGACGTCCTCCCCGACGACCTCGCGGACGACGTGGAAGCCGTGCAGGTCGCGCACGCCGATGAGGGAGTGCCGCTGATCCACCGCCACGTACGACACGAGTTGGATGACCGTCCGATCACCGGGGCAGAGGGCATAAGCGGAGACTTCGCCCGCGCCCGCGCCGTAGGCCAGCGTGTTGCCGTCGGTACAGAAATTGGTTGTCCAATGACCGTCCACGAGGCGTAGGAACACGCCGCGGCTTACGCCAACTCCCTGCCCGAGGCCGCAGGCCGCGCCGTCGATCGCGCTGCGCACCGTGATCGTCTCCGGGAGATCGCCCTTGACCGCTTGATCGACGCGGAACACGTAGTCGCGTTCGATAGTCCCGCGTTCTCCCCGTAGCTCTTCGTCGGGCACGGCGATCACCTGGCCCACGAACGCGGCGTCCGCGCTGGCGAGCCACTCGTGGGGATTCGGGGTTACTCAGGAGCAGGCGCGTCCTCCGGCAGCACGACGAGTGTCGTCGCGATGATGACGAAGGCGGTTGCAAGGCGTAGCGTGCGGTTCAATGCGGCGATCCCCCGGTTGGCCCAACCTTGGCAAGTCACGGCATGGTTCGGCCGGAAGCCGGCGTTGTCCCTCTACCAACTATACGTCGACGGAAGAAGATCTGTTCCCTGCACGCCTGGCGGATCTGCGAAGCTTACCCTGGCTTGCGCGCCACCCACCAGACCCAGCCGGTAGCGCCGTGGCCCTCGTTGATGAGCTCGACGCGCTGGCTCAGGAGCTCGAAGCCGGCGTCGAGCGCGAGACGGCGGGTCGTCTCCGGGCCGTAGTGTGACCAGAACATCGGCGCGCCGAGCCAGTCTTCCTCGTAGTCGCGGTACGCGTCAGTCGTCGCCGAGTTGAAGACGAATAGCCCGCCGGGCCGCAGCCAGGCGTGGACGCGCCGGAGCATCGCCGGGTGCTCCTCGCAGGGCAGGTGGATCAATGAGTAGAGCGCGACGGCCGCCGCGAAGCTCTCGCCGGGGAAATCAAGCGCCATCATGTCGCTCTGGATGAATGTGGCCCCGGGCGCCGCCTGCCGGGCGCGGGCGAGCTGCTCGCTGGAGATATCAACCGCCGTCACCGCGAAGCGCTCGGCCAGCCGGCGGGTGACCGGCTCGCCGTTGCCGCAGCCCAGCTCCAGGACCGGCGCGCCGGCCGGCAGCTCGTCGATCAGCAGCCGGGTGACGCGATCGCGTTCCGGCGAGAAGATCGCCGCGGACCAGGCGGCGTAGGCGCCGGCGACCCGGTCATAGCCAGCCTCGACGACCCGCTTCAGATTTCCGACATTCATCGCATACCCTTCCATTGGCGCGGGCGCTATCATCCACTCTATTGGAGTTTGCGTTCCGCTGGAACTGGTGCTCGATGGATCTGCTCGGATTTCGACGCTCGCTGGAGACGCCGGAGGCACGGCGCGGCTTCGTGTTGCTGATGATCATGTCGGCCGCCTTCGGCATGGCGCTGTCGGTGCAGGACAACGTCGTCTCGAACTACTTCGGTGACGTGCTGGGCCTGGAGGGCCCGCAGTTCGGCTACATCACGGCCATCCGCGAGGTGCCCGGCTTCCTGCTGATCTTCCTGACGGCGCTGTTCTACAAGATGTCGATCCCCCGCCTGACGGCGATGATGCTGCTGTTGCTGGCCGGCGGGATGATGCTCTTTACCTTCTCCAGTTCGTTCTGGACGGTCGCGCCCTGGGTGGTCATCACCTCGATGGGCTATCACACCGTGCTCCAGACGCAGTACGCTCTGGGGTTGAGCCTGACGACCGAGCAGCGCGCTGGCGCCGTGCTGGGGCGGCTGACGGCGGTCCACAACGGCGGTGCGCTGGTGGCGATGGGCGTCGTCTTTCTGATCTTCACCGTCGCGCCGGATGCCTTCCGTCCGACCTTCGTCCTTGCCGGCCTCATGGCGCTGATCGCGGCTGCGGCGGTCTTTCGCTTCCCCAATCTCCACGACGGCGTGCAGGAGGAGGTCGTCGCCGAGCGGCCGAAGCTGGTGATCCGCAAGCCGTATCGCTACTACTACTACCTGCACCTGCTCGACGGCGCCCGCATGCAGATCTTCTTCTCGTTCGGGCTCTATGTGCTGGTGGTGATCTACGGCATGTCGGTGCGCGAGATCAGCCTGCTGCTGGTGGCCACCAAGCTGCTGGCGATGGTGACCGGGCCGTGGATCGGCAACATGATCGACCGGCACGGCGAGAAGCCGCTGCTGGGTGCGTTGAACTTCATCTACATCGCCGCGCTGGCCGGCTATGCGTTGATCGACAACGTCTACGTCGCCTCGTTCATCTTCCTGGTCTACTCCGTAATCTTCCCGCTCTCGTCGGTCGGCTCAGCCACCTACCTGCGCAAGGTGGCGGTGCGTGACGAGATCGCGCCGTCGCTCGCGATGGGCGTGACGCTCAGCCACGCCGCGGCGATCGTCGTGCCGGTGACGACCGGCTATATCCTCAACTACGTCGGCTACCAGGTGCCCTTCCTGATCGCCTGCGTGATCGCCAGCTTCACGATTCTTGTGACTCGCCGGCTCGACCCCGCCAGCCAGCGCTCCCCGGCCCGCATCGAGGAGGACCGCCGCATCAGCGAGCGTCTCGCCCCCGCCAGCGGCGTCGCCGACGGGGATTAGTCCCGAGCGTAAGACGCCAGCTCCTCGTCGAGCTGCATCTCTTCGATGACGTCGATGTCGAGGCGCGCGAGGGATAAGGGGGAGTTCGGGTTGCGGCGGAAATCCTGCATGTGGTCTTCGCGCCAGGCCCCGTTCAACAAAGACGCAGATATTTTCCTCTCGGGGCAGTGCGGGCCTCGCCCGGAATGTGTGCGGGTTGGCGCGAGGTGAGGAGACGCTCCACAGGAAGCGTTTAGGGGTATGATTCGCCGGTCTTAGGATGCTTTAGCGCTGCTTCACAGAATATGGTGTAGGGATGTTCGGATACCGGGAACTGGCGACCGCGGAGGCGCGGCGGGGATTCTGGATGCTGCTGATCGCCACGCTGTCGGTCGGCATGGCGATGGCGATCCAGCAGAATATCGTCACCAACTACTTCCGCGACGAGCTGGGCTTCGGTGGCTCCCAAATGGGCTACATCACGGCCATCCGTGAGATCCCCGGCTTCCTGCTGATCTTCGTCACAGCACTGTTCTATCGGCTGTCGCTGCCGAAGCTGACGGCGCTGGCCTTCGTCGCCCTGGCGATTGGCTACGGCTTCTTCGGACTCTCGTTCTCGATGTGGACGGTCGCCCCCTGGGTGATCCTCTCGTCCATGGGTTACCACACGATCCACCAGACGAAGTTCGCGCTGGGCATGAGCCTGACGAACGAGGCGCGCTCGGGCCGCATCCTCGGGGCGTTCACGGCGCTCAACAACGCCGGCGGGCTGCTGGCGATGATCTTCGTGATGGTGATCTTCTATTTCGATTTGATCTCATTCCGCCCGATGTTCGTGATCGCTGGCGCCATCGCGCTGATCGGTGCCTTCGCAATCTTCGGCTTCCCTAGCCTGCGCGACGGCGTGAAAGATGAGGTCGAGGCCGAGCGACCGAAGCTGGTCTATCGCAAGCCGTACCGCTACTACTACTACCTGAACCTGCTCGACGGCGGCCGGCAGCAGATCTTCTTCTCGTTCGGCCTGTTCGTGCTGGTCGACGTCTACAACATGTCGGTGGCCGAGATCAGCGCGCTGCTGATCGGCGTGCGCCTGATCGGGATCTTCACCGGCTCCTGGATCGGCGGGATGATCGACAAGCACGGCGAACGCACGGTGCTCGGCTGGGTGAACATCGGCTACATCTTCGCGCTGGCCGGCTACGCGGTGGTTGATAACGTCTATCTGGCGGCCGCCTGCTATCTGGTCTATTCCTTCATCATGCCGCTCTCGGGCATGGGCTCGGCGACCTATCTGCGGAAGGTGGCGGTGCGCGACGAGATCGCGCCGTCGCTGGCGATGGGCGTGACGCTGCAGCACGCGGCCTCGGTCGTGGTGCCGATCACGGCCGGAGTGATGCTCGCCTTTGTCGGCTACCAGGTGGTCTTCTTCGTCGCCTGCATCTTCGCCAGCTTCACGATCCTGGTCACCCGCCGGCTTGACCCCGCCACCCAGCGCTCGCAGGCCCGCATCGAGGAGGACGCCCGGCTGGTGCTGTCGAACTCCAGCGATCAGCTGGCGGTCGGCACGGCCAGCGATTAGGTGACCGCCGGCCGCGCCAGCCTGGTACATCTCAGTTCACGCGCCGTTAGATTTCGAGATCATCGTCATCGGGCTCGGAGTCGTCATCGTCTTCGAAGTCGGACACTCGTCGGACGCCCGTTCCAAACGTAAAGGGCGAGCCCAGCACGTCGTTGATGTCGAACGCCTGTCGCGGTCCGGGGCTGAACTCGCGGGACGGGCCGGCGGGTGCGACATCGGGAGTATCCGCCTCCGTTGATCCTGTCGGTTCCAGGTTGTCTTGGCCAAACTCGCGCTGGTCGGGGACAGTGAATGACAGCGGCGGCATGCCATCGTCTCCTGACTCGTTCGAACCTTGTACTTGCTTGCTCGGCTCAGTCGCAAACGGGAACGGTCGCTGAGGAGCGGGGCGGGGCTCGAAGACATCCAGGGGGTCTTCAGTCGCAGGTGCGGCTGATCCCGCGTCTTTCGTCTGGTCTGGGAAGACGATGCCCGGACGGCTCTCGGTCAGGATTTCGCGCACGTTCGGTGTCCCGGCCGGTCCCTGCGATGGATCGAATCCGGGGCGCGGCGCCGGTCCCGGAAGACCGCCGAACAGTGCAGGATCCGGCTGCTCGTCCATGCTTGGCCGTTCGATCTCATCGGGCGCCGGGACGCTGTCATCGTCGTTGTCAAGTTCCAATGGGATGCGGATGTTGCCGATCGATTCGATCGGCAGCGGCCGTCCGATGGACGGGTTGGCGATTCTGATGTCGACGGGGAAGATCTCCGGGGCGGCGTCGTCCGAATCGGCGCCGCTCTCTTCCGGCCTATTACCGATGGTGACCACGTCGATGTACTCGCTATCCCCTTCGATGAAGACGATCTCGTCATCACTTTCGGGGCCGCTCGCCTCGATGACGAGTCCCGAGTCTCCATCGAACGTGATCACCCCCGAATCGTCGTCCCTGGCATCGTCCGCCGGCGGCTCGGATTCGTCGTCAACTTCTTCATCCGGGCCGCTGTCATCGTCATCATCTTCCGGGTGTTCGGCTTCGGCATCCTGCTCTGAGTCGAATATCTCGACTGGAACGCCAGCGGGCGGCTCACCGGCTGCTTCGTCATCTGGCGCGTCGCCCTCGCCGCCTGCACCGCCCTGGTCTTGCGCTTCCCCATTGCCGGACAGCTCGGGACCGCCGTCTTCCGTGCCCTGGCTGGCGTCGGCGCTGAGGCCTTCCTCATCGCCGGAGTCCGCGAACGGTTCCGAGCCTTGCGACTGACCAGTCGCGTCCTCGATGACCGGTTCGGTCTCGGGCTGGCTTTGTCCCTCGCCGGCCGGCTGCGTGTTCGTGCTGTTCCCTGGAGCGGACATCTGGCTCCCCCTTCCACTGACGCCCGGGCAAGTGTTGATTGAAACTGATCGTAGCGTCAGTATCGCCAGCAGCGGTGTTACGCGCAATACACCTCAGCAGTAGCGGCGGGTATTGACCGTGTCCGGAGATTGCTTTCGTCGCGGCGCGGCTCGTCGGGGCCGCGCAGCCAGTACCGCGCGCTAGATCACTCGGGCAGTTTACGCCTCATGAGGTCTTCAGCGAGGTACTTGTCGTGGTTGGCGCTGACGTCGGACACCCCGCTCCCCTTGCTCGCGGCCGGAAACTGCAGGAATCGATGCGGGCGATCAGGGTTGATGATTTCCAACTGGCTGCGTTGCGCTTCCAGGTCCGCCGTAAGCGCCCCTTTGACCGGCTCTGAGAGGTCCTCCTCATCGCGCTCGAACCCCAGATATTCCTCGATCTCCTTCTCGAGCTCGGGCGGGAGTGTGATCGTGATCTGGCCCAGGGCGGAGTCCTCTCGCCGGTTGTTGGGGCGAACACATGTGCGCACCAGTTGTACGAGAATGCGACTAGCGCTCCGAAACCTTGAAGTTGGCCAGGGCTTCAATGGCGGTGATCAGGGCGGAGTGGTCGAGGTCGCCTTTGCCGTTGGCGGCCAGGGAGTCGTAGAGCTGGCTGACCAGCGCCGTGACCGGCAGTGCGACACCGAATTCCTTGCCGGTGTCCATGATGATGCCCAGGTCCTTGCGGTGTAGATTGATCCGGAAGCCGGGCTCGAAATTGCCGGAGATCA
Source organism: Thermomicrobiales bacterium (assembly GCA_035304105.1). Taxonomy (GTDB): domain Bacteria; phylum Chloroflexota; class Chloroflexia; order Thermomicrobiales; family CFX8; genus JAUIIK01. The sequence goes on from DATGQR010000093.1 coordinate 12,554, forward strand.
TGTTCGGACCGCGCAGTTCCATGACCCGGCTGGCGGCCAGCCCGCCGTTGAGCACCTGGATGATCTTCTCTGGGTCGACCCCTGCCTTCGCGCCCAGCACCAGCGCCTCGCTGGCCGCGGCATAGTTGACCGCCACGGCGATCTGGTTGCAGGCCTTGACCGTCTGACCCGCGCCAGCCGCGCCGCAGTGGGTGATCGTCTGACCTAGCACCTCGAAGATCGGCTTGGCGCGCTCGAAGTCGGCTTCGTCGCCACCAACCATGATGCTGAGCGTCCCGGCAATCGCGCCCGGCTCGCCGCCGCTGACCGGGGCGTCGAGGGCGCTGGCGCCTTTCTCCTTCAGCGCGTCGTAGAGCTCGATAGCGGTGGCCGGGGCGATCGTGCTCATGTCGATCAGCAGATCACCCTCGCCCATCTCCTCGATCAGGCCGTCGCCGTCGACGCCGAAGACGACCGCGCGGTCATCCGGC
>DATGQR010000094.1:0-7079 GCA_035304105.1 Thermomicrobiales bacterium
CGCTCGACCAGCCTGGATGACGCGCTTCAGGGCGGCGCGGCCGCCGTTGGACTCCGAGCGCGCTTCGTTTTCGCCGGCCCAGCCCGCAAGGCTGTGCATCTCCTGAAGTACGGCGGGGAGCGGGCGAGGGCCGGATGGTTCGCTCAGATCATTGAGCCGATCCTGCCGCCAGCGGACGGCGACATGGCGGTCTTCGTGCCGGTTCCGTTGACCGAGAGGCGGCAGCGAAAGCGAGGCTATAACCAGTCCGCCGAGATCGCGAACCACCTCTCACAGCGTACTGGGATCCCCGTCGTCTCAGCTGCTCTGCGGGTGAGGGAGACTCAGCCGCAGGTCGAACTGAACGGTATCGAGCGGCTTCATAACGTGCGCGGCGCCTTCAGCGCTACCCAGGCAGTGAAAGGTAAGCACGTCATCTTGATCGATGATGTGGTCACGACTGGCGCGACGATGCGCGAATGTGGCCGGGCCTGCTACGCCGCCGGGGCCCTGAGCGTGACGGGCGTGGCGGCGACCGCGGGCAGGTGACGCTCCACGAGGGCTCAATCCGGCAATCAGAAGCGCCGCTGGTCGAGGATGGCCAGCACGACCAGGGCGACAGCGACGATGCCGATGAGCGCCGCGCCAACCACGACGATGATCGAAACCTCGCTCACTACCGTACCCCCGACGCGAGCGATGCTGCGACGAAGCGTGTCGTCCAGTCGTCGGTCTCCGCGATCGCTTCGAGCGTAACCTCGGTCGTGCCGGGCTCGAATGCGTCGAGCGCGTGCTGCACGATCTCGGTGATCGCCGGGAAGCTGATCTGCCCGTCGAGGAAGGCCGCGACGGCAAGCTCGTCGGCTTTGGAGAGGACGGCCGGATAAAGCCCGCCGAGCCTGGCAGCCGCGCGGGCGATCTCGGGGGCCGGGAACGCTTCGAAGTCGGGTTCTTCGAATGTCAGCTTCGCCATTGCGTCGAGCGTCAGGCGCTTGCCGCAGCCTGCCGGACGATCTGGGTAGGTCAAGGCGTACTGGATCGGCAGGCGCATGTCATGCGAGCCCAGCTGGGCGATGATGTTGCCGTCGTTGAACTCGACCATCGAATGCACGATCGACTGTGGGTGGATCACGATAGTGATCCGGTCGATGGGGCAATGGAACAGCCAGGCAGCTTCGATCAGCTCGAAGCCCTTGTTCATCAGCGTCGCTGAGTCGATCGTGATGCGCGAGCCCATCGACCAGGTGGGGTGATCCAGCGCCTGATGGACGGTGACATGGCGCAACTGCTCGGCGCTCATGCCGCGGAATGGCCCGCCGGAGGCCGTCATGAGAATGCGTCTGACGCTGCGGTCGTCGAATCTCCCGCCGGGCAAGCATTGCCAGATAGCCGAGTGTTCACTATCGACCGGCCGCAGGTTGCCTGGGTGCCGGTCGGCGATCGGCATGACCAGCGCGCCGCCGGCGACGATCGTCTCCTTGTTGGCGAGCGCGACGATCTTGCCGGCCTCAAGCGCGGCGATGGTGGCGGGCAGCGCGGCGTGACCCGTGGTGGCCACCACGACAATATCGACCTCGTCGAGCAACGCGATCGATGTCAAGGGATCGTCTGTATCGATGCGTTTGACGCCATCGAGGGACTCGCCGCAGGCGAGCGCCGCGTAACGCGGCCGAACGCGTTCGATCTGCTCCTGGAGCATCTTGGTGTTCGATCCGGCTGCGAGGGCGACGACTTCGAAACGGTCGGGCAGCGCGGTGACGACATCGAGCGTGCTGGCACCAACCGAACCGGTGGATCCGAGGATGGCGACACCTTGACGCGACATCACGGCCAGCCTTGCGAATCCAGGAACAGCGCGATGTAGTAGGTGAACGGCACAGTAACCAGCAAGGAATCGACGCGGTCGAGGATGCCGCCGTGCCCGGGAATGAATGTGCCCATATCCTTGATCCCGATCTCGCGCTTAATCAGCGATTCCAACAGGTCGCCGATCGTCGTAGCGATAGCGACGGCGAAGCTGATGAGCGCCATCAATGCTAGCGGAACTGGCAATCCGAAGACGTACGAGGCCAACGCCCCGGCGACCGTCCCGCCGATGAGCCCGGCGACCGCGCCCTCACGGGTCTTGCCGGGGCTCACGTGGGGGATGAGCTTGGTGCTGCCCCACCGGCGGCCGCCCAGGTAGGCCGAGACGTCGGTGGCCCAGGTCACGCTGAGGACATAGAGCAGCCAGCCCAGGCCCAGCGCAGCGCCGCCGTCACCGATCACGTTGTCGACGCGGACGATCCAGTCGGTATCGACGGGGCCCTGGAGGCGGCGCATGAGGACGAAGTGCATCATTGTGAGTCCGACGTACATGAGGCCGGTCAGGCTGAAGACCCAATCGACCAGCGAGCCGGCGATGTCACGCTTGAGCAGGTGCTGCGCGAGTGAGACGATCGTGTAGGCAGTGAGCGCGCCCGCCAGGCCGATGAACGGCGCGTCGGTGCCGGCGACAATGAAGAGCGCGATCAGCGCGAGCATCCCAGACCAGAGCGAGGGGCGGACATTGATGCGCTGAAAGGCCCGGTAGATTTCGACCAGCGCTCCGTAGGCGATCAGCCCGATCGCGATCGTGAAGATCGGACTTCCAAAGAGCGCCGGAACGATGAATACGACGACGACGCCGACGGATGAAATCGCGCGTTGCCGCAGCACCGCTCAGCTTCCGTGGCTGGACGAGGGCGAGGTCACGAGACCGCCGTAGCGCCGCTCGCGAGATTGATACTCGTGCACCGCCGCTTCGAGGTCATGCTCGGAGAAATCCGGCCAGAGCACGGGCGGGAAAACCCACTCGGAGAAGGCGGCCTGCCAGAGAAAGAAGTTGCTGATGCGCTTCTCGCCGGAGGTGCGGATGATCAGATCGGGGTCAGGCATCCCGGCGGTGAATAGAAATTCCTCGTAGCGCTCGGCGGTCAATTCCTCGGGACGGATGCCGGATGCGATGATGCGCCGGGTCGCTTCCAGGATCTCTGCGCGGCCGCTGTAGTTGAATGCCAGCGTCAGGTTGATACCGGTGTTCGAGGCGGTAAGCTCGATCGTGTCCTGGATTTGCTCGACGAGCGACGGGTCCAGGCCCTCCAGGCTGCCAATATGGCGGATGCGCGCGCCGCGGCGGTGCAGCTCCTCGCGCTCGCGTGGGATGGTCTCGGCGAGGATCCGCAGAATGCCTTCGACCTCATCGGCTGGACGTGACCAGTTCTCGGTCGAGAATGCCCACAGCGTGAGGTAGGAGATGCCGAGCTCGCCAGCGCGGGTGGTAATCCTGCGGATGTTCTCGGTGCCGGCTTCGTGCCCCTTGATGCGTGGCAGCCCGCGCTTTTGCGCCCAGCGGCCATTGCCGTCCATGATGATGGCCACGTGGTGGGGGACGCTGCGATTTTCGATCCTGGGGCTCTCGTCGGCCATCTCGGGGGAATTCCCACTTCCGTCGGTCAGATTTCGAGGATCTCTGCTTCTTTAGCCTTGCCGAGCTCTTCGGCCCGCTCGACGTGCTTGTCGGTCAGTTCCTGGATCGTGGCTTGCGCGCGGCGCTCCTCGTCCTCGCTAATCAACTTCTCATTGAGCAGTTGCTTGCAGGTCTCGAGGCTGTCGCGGCGCACGTTGCGAACGGCAACCTTGGCGTCCTCGACCTTCGCCCGCACCAGCCGCACGAGCTCGTGACGGCGCTCCTCAGTCAAGTGCGGGATTGTGAGGCGGATGACGACGCCGTCATTGTTGGGGGTCAGGCCGAGGTCGGATTCCATGATCGACCGCTCGATTGCCTGCATGCTCCCGCGGTCCCACGGCTGGATCACGAGCAGGCGAGCTTCGGGCGCCGATACGCCGGCCAACTGGTTGAGCGGCGTGGGCGTGCCATAATAATCGACCATCAGTCGGTCGACGAGTGCGGGTGAGGCGCGGCCGGTGCGGATGGCAGCGAGTTCCCGCTGGAGGGCCTCCATCGCTCCATCCATGCGTTGATTGGCGTCTGCAATGACTTCGTCCAACATCTGGCGCATCTCCTCCCTGCACTGCGCTGCAGCACCGGTGACTGCGAAGTGTCTGACTAGCCGCAGATCAACGTGCCAACATTTTCGCCGCGTGCCGCTCGCTGGATGTTACCACTGCGATCCACATCGAAGACGATGATCGGCACGCCGTTGTCCCGGCATAGCGTGATCGCCGCCGCGTCGATGATCCGCAAGTCACGCTCCAGGAACTCCTGATAGGTGATGCGATCGAAGCGCTGGGCGGTGGGGTCCACACGTGGATCCGCCGAGTAGACGCCGTCGACGCCGTTCTTGGCCATCAGCACCGCATCAGCGGAGATCTCCGCGGCGCGCAGTGCGGCGGCGGTGTCAGTAGTAAAGAATGGATTGCCGGTGCCGCCGGCCAGGATGATCACGCGCCCCTTCTCAAGGTGGCGGATCGCGCGCCGGCGGATGTACGGCTCGGCGATCTGATGCATGTCGATGGCGGTCTGGACGCGCGTCTGGACACCGATGCGCTCGAGGGCATCCTGAATGGCGAGGCCGTTGAGGACGGTCGCCAGGATGCCCATGTAGTCGGCCTGAGCGCGGTCCATGCCGCGCGTGCTGGCGCTCAAGCCGCGCCAGATGTTGCCGCCGCCAATGACGACCGCGACCTCGATGCCTTCTTCATGGACATCGCGAATGTCGCTGGCCAGCCGGTTGACGACGTCCGGCTCGATGCCAAACTCCTGCGAGCCCATCAGCGCCTCGCCGGAGAATTTCAGGACGACGCGGCGCTGCCCCGCTGTGGCGGCGGAACCGGCGCTCTGGCTCATTCTTCCTCGCCGGCTTCCTCTTCGGAGAGCTCGCCGAGTTCGTAGCGCACGAAGCGCCGCAGGACGATGTTCTCACCAATGCGGCCGATCGCCTCGCGGATCATCTCCTCGACCGTCGTGCTGCTGTCGCGCACGAACGGCTGGCGCATGATGACTGTGGCATTGAGGAAGGCCTCCTCACTGCCGAATTCGTCGATACCGGCGGCGCGCTCTTCGTCCGTGATCTCGTCTTCCGAGACGTAGCGCGGGTTCATGCCGACGACATGCAGCGCGATGTCCTGAGCCAGCTTGGCGAAATCCTCGGTACGCGCGACGAAATCCGTTTCGCAGTTCAACTCGACGAGTGATCCGAAGCGGTTGTTGGAGTGGATGTAGGAGACGATCAGCCCCTCGGCGGCGCGACGGCCGCTCTTCTTCTCGGCGCTGGCAAGTCCACGCTCGCGCAGAATCGCGACGGCCTTGTCGAGGTCACCGCCGGCTTCTTCGAGGGCGCGTTTGCAGTCCATAATCCCAGCTCCGGTTCTGTCCCGGAGTTCGCGTACCTGGCTCGCTGACATGCGTACTTCCTTCCCGCGTGTTGCACGTCTCGTGTGGTGTGCGCGCCGGACCCTTCCGACCCTCAGGCGGACCGGTCTCGGCGCATGGGAGCCGGCGGGCTACCGGCTCGGGCGCTATTCGTCGTCCGCTGCGTCGCCCTCGTCCGCGTCCGCGTCAGAGGCTGCCCATTCCGCGTACGCCTGCTCGTCGGCATCGGCAGGCGGCGCGTCGGCGTACTGCGACTCGCGGCGGGTCAGCCCCTCGATGATCGCATCCGTCAGGCTGGAGAGAATCAGGCGGATCGAGCGGATCGAGTCATCATTGCCGGGGATGACGTAGTCGATCTCGTCCGGGTCACAGTTGGTATCGACGATCGCGACGATCGGGATGTTGAGTCGATTCGCTTCTTTGACAGCCAGCGTCTCTCGATTGGGATCGACGACGATGAGCGCGCCCGGAAGCTGGTTGAGGTTCTTGAGACCGCCCAGCTTGCGCTGGAGGCGTTCGAGCTCGTCCTCGCGCGCCATGGCTTCCTGGCGCGGAAGCACGTCGAAGGCGCCGACGAGCTGTTCTTGTTCGAGGCGGCGCAGATCGTTGAGACGCCCGCGGATGGTGCGGAAATTGGTCAGAGTGCCGCCCAACCAGCGGCGGTTGACGTAGAACATGCCGCAACGGGCGGCCTGCTCGGCGACGACATCGACGGCCTGCTTCTTGGTGCCAACGAAGATGATCTTCTCGCCGGCCTCGGCGATCTCCCTCAGGAAATCCTGAGCTTCCTGGATCAGGAGAGCCGTCTGGTGGAGGTCAATAATGTGGATGCCGTCGCGCTCCCCGAAGATGTACGGGGCCATCTTGGGGTTCCAGCGCTTGGTTTGGTGGCCAAAGTGAACGCCCGCTTGCAGCAGCGAGCGCATCATTTGCTCGGTGGTCTCACCGACCATGGTTGCGGTCATGTCTGTCTCCCTGTGTTTGCGCTTCCGCGTGGTTCATCTCGCGCAGACACCCGCGACCACGGGAACACCGCCGCACGATCCGCACGCGTGTAGATTAGCCCGACCCGTCGCCGGGCCATCGCGGAGTATAACACAGGGTTAGCGTCGGCCTGACGAGGCTACTCGACGACGAAGAGGTAATCGGCGACGATCCAGCCGGACGCTACCTCGTTGCCGGTGACCTGCCACCATACATAGCCCTCGCCTTCGAACGGGCCGCCGATCACCTGCACCTGGGTGCCGTCGAGGAACACGGTCAGCACCTCGGCGGCCGTTGAGGCCTCGGCGCGAACGTTGACGCCAGCGCCGCCGGTATTGGCTACTTCGACGGTTGCGCCCACATAGATGTCGCCACCAGTGCCGGGATCACCGTCGGAGGGCTCATCGGTTGCTTCGTCTCCGCCACCAGGCGGGGATGTTGGCGTGGCAACACCAACACCACCCTCGGTGGGCGTGGGCGCGACGCCGGGCGGGGCGGGGGTGCCGTCGGTCGCTTCGGTCGGCTCGCCGGTGGCGGTGAAGGAGGGCAGCTCGGTGGCCGTGCCGCTCGCGACGTCGCCGTTGTCGTCGTCATCATCGAGGAAGTTGGCGATCCAGAACCACAGCAGGATCACCAGCACAATTACGCCGAGAATCGGCGCGGCGATGCGCGCGTAGTCGGCCAGCGTGCGTTCGCCGTCGTAGTAGTCGAAATCGCTACCCCAGGGAGGGCCGCCGGAGTCGCCAGGCGGGGGCGGATCGCT
>DATGQR010000095.1:0-3404 GCA_035304105.1 Thermomicrobiales bacterium
AAAGCGACGCCGCGGCCGCCCGCGGGCGGCTCGTACTCCGAGAAGCTCTGAATGACCTCGACCGAGTCGAACATGACCCGGAAGCCACCGGGCAACACCGCCTCGACATGGCCCCCGGGCTCGGCGTCCGCGGGAATATCCAGGCCGACCATACGGTAGAAGTCGAGCGTCTTCGCCATGTCTGCAGCGATGATGCCGATCGCGTCGAACGTGGGCATATCGTCTCTCCTTGCCGTGGCCTCAGGCCAGCAGGTCGCGCGCCGCGGCCGCAATGCGCCCGGCGTCCGGGGCGTAGGCGTCCTCCAGCACCGGGGCGAAGGGCGCCGGCGCGAAGGGCGCGCCCAGACGGACGACCGGCGCGCTGAGCGACGCAAAGCAATGCTCGGTGATCTGGGCGGCGATCTCCGTGCCGATGCCGCCGAAGGTGACGGCCTGGTGGGCGATGACGACGCGCCCGGTCTTGCTTGCCGATCGGGTCAACGTCTCGACGTCGAGCGGCTGGAGGCTGCGCGGGTCGATCACCTCACAGTCGATGCCATCGCCGGCCAGCTCGTCCGCCGCGGCCAGCGCCCCCTGTACCTGCGGGCCGATGCCGATCAGCGTCAGATCGCGGCCCTCGCGCAACACCCGGGCCTGGCCAAGCGGCAGGCGGTAGGGCTGCTCCGGCACGGGGCCTTCCAGCGTCGTGAGCTGGCGGGATTCCAGGAAGATCGTCGGGTTGGGATCGTCGAGGGCCGTCAGGAAGAGTCCCTTGGCGTCGTACGGGGTCGTCGGGTAGAGCACCGTCAGACCGGGGACGTGGGCGAACCAGGCTTCGAGCGACTGCGAGTGCTGGGCAGCCGCGTTGACCCCGCCGCCGACGTGCATGCGGATGATCAGCGGGACGTCGGCCTCGCCGCCGAGCATAAAGCGGATCTTGGCGGCCTGGTTGACGATCTGGTCCATCGCGATAGTGGCGAAGTCGGCGTACATGATGTCGACCACCGGGCGGTCGCCGACCAGCGCCGCGCCGGTGCCCAGCCCGACGATGGCCACCTCGCTGATCGGCGTGTCGCGCACCCGGCCCTCGGGGAAGCCTTTGCCCCGCGAGGCCGCCTCCAGGTCCTCGCCGGAGTAGCTGACGCGCGGGTCGGCCTCCATTGCCTGGCGCAGCGCCTCGTCCATCGCCGCGCCGAAGGTGAGTACCCGGCTGCCCGGCTCGGGGGCCGCTTCGACGACCGGGCGCGGGCCGTAGACCCCGCGGGTGATCTCGGCCGGGTCGGGCAAAGGCGCGGCCTCGGCGGCGGCGATGGCGGCCTCGATTTGGCCTTCGATCTCGCGCTCTAGCTGCTCGCGGTCGCCGGCCACCTCGTCGTAGCGCGCCGCCAGGGCCAGCACAGGATCGCGCTCGCGCCAGGCGGCGATCTCGGCCGCGTCACGGATGTCGGGGCCGGCGCCCGAGTGGGCATAGTGGCGGTAGGTCTTGCACTCCAGCAGCGTCGGGCCGCCGCCGGAGCGGGCGCGCTCGACGGCCTCCCGGGCGGCTTCGTAGACGGCGAAGACATCGTTGCCGTCGACGGTCACGCCGGGCAGGCCGTAGCCGATGGCGCGGTCGGCGATGACGGGATTGCGCTGGTGCCTGGCCTGCGGCACCGAGGCGGCGTAGCCGTTGTTCTCGCAGACGAAGATGACCGGCAGCTGCCAGACGGCAGCCAGGTTGAGGCTCTCGTGAAAGGCGCCCTGGTTGACGCCGCCATCGCCGAAGAAGGCCACCGAGACGCGGTCGCTACCCCGGCGCTGGTGGGCGAAGGCGGCGCCGGTCGCCAGCGGGATGCCGCCGCCGACGATGCCGTTGGCGCCCAGAATGCCCAGCTCCAGATCCGCCATGTGCATGCTGCCGCCACGGCCGCGGCAGTAGCCGGTCTCGCGGCCGAAGAGTTCGGCGAACATACGCTCCAGGTCGCCGCCCTTGGCGATCAGGTGGCCGTGGCCGCGGTGGGTGCTGCTGATCGTGTCGTCCGGCCGCAGGGCCGCGCAGACGCCGACAGCGACGGCCTCGTGCCCGATCGAGAGGTGCGCGTAGCCGTCGAGCCGGCCCATCTGGAGCAGGTCGCGCACGGCTTCCTCGAAGCGGCGGATGGTGAAGGCGGTGGTGTAGAGGCTGCGAATCAGCTCACGGTCGGTCGCGGTCGCGGCGGTCATGACTGCCTCCCTGCGTGGGCGCCGGTTACCGGAATGGGGCACTCTAGCACGCAACGGGATACCCTGACGGCTCACACGCGCGCCCGAGTTCGTAGAGGAAATCGTAGGGGGTGGAGACAAGCTCCACCCCCTACGAATTCGGGTCGGCTCCTCGCCTGGCCAGGGTTACTTGGCGCGGCTGACGACCCAGACGGCAGTGGCGATGATCAGGCCGCCCGCGATCGAGGCGAAGCCGATGGTCTCGCCGAGCAGCAGGGCGCCGAAGATGATCGCTACCGGCGGCTCCAGGTAGACCCAGGTGGCGGCCCGCCCGGCTTCGAGCACAGCCAGCGCGCGGTTGTAGCAGAAGTAGGCCAGCACCGAGCAGATCAGCGCCAGGTAGACGACCCAGACCCACTGCCAGCCGCTGAGGTCGGCAACATCACCCCAGCCACCGGCGACCGCCGCCATCAGCACCAGCCCGGCCGCGCCGGCCGCGGTCATGCCGGCGGTCAACGTCAGAGGGTCGAAGCGATCACGGAAACCGCGCGCCAGGGTGGAGTAGGCCGCGAAGAGCACGGCGTCGGCGACCAGGCAGAGCGCGCCGAGCGCGAAGTCGCGCGAGATGGTGAACTCCAGGCCCGATTCGCGCTGGATCGTCACGACGACCACGCCGGTCAAGCCCAGCGCCAGCCCGAGGATGTGCACGCGCCGGAATGCTTCGCCGAGCCGGATGCGCGCGAACAGGACGGTCGCGATCGGGATCAGGCCGACGACGAGGATCGAGGCGATGCCGGCGTTGGTCAGGCGCACGCCGGTGTACTGGAGCCAGAAGTAGGCGGCGATGCTGAGCTGCCCCATACCGATCAGGCGCAGCAGGTCGCCGCGCGTCAGCTTGCTGCCGACCGTCGCCCCATTGGCGCGGGCGTTCATCCGGCGCGCCAACAGCGGCGGCACGAAGAGCAGGCTGGCCAGCACGAAGCGCAGGGCAGCCAGCACGGTCGGCGTCAGCGTCGCGTCGCTCGCATTACTGGGCGCGAGCAGCGCCCGGGCAGCGACGAACGAACCGCCCCATACGACCATTGTGAATCCGAGTAATACATAAGCCAGCGCTCGCCCCGGCTCCGCCGTGATGCCGGCGGTCGCCGTCGCCGCTTCCTGGCGCATGGGGGTTGCCTCTCCAGTCTCTCGCAGGGATCGGATCGGAAAGCACCGGTTCCGACCGGGCATCGACGCCGGGTAGG
>DATGQR010000096.1:0-19077 GCA_035304105.1 Thermomicrobiales bacterium
CGGCATCGAGGCCGAGGGCGCGATGCTCGGTCAGCCGATCTATATGCTCTCGCCGAAGGTCGTCGGCGTGCGCCTGGTCGGCGAGATGCCCGACGGCGTCACGGCCACCGACCTGGTGCTGACCGTCACCCAGATGCTGCGCGAACACGGCGTGGTCGGCAAGTTCGTCGAGTACTTCGGCCCCGGCCTGGCGAACCTGCCGGTCCCGGACCGCGCGACGATCGGCAACATGGCGCCGGAGTACGGCGCGACCGTGGGGCTCTTCCCAGTCGACGATGAGACGCTCAACTACCTGCGCCTCACCGGCCGCCCCGAAGAACTGGTCGATCTGGTCGAGAAGTACTGCAAGGCGCAGGGGCTCTTCCGCGACGACAACGCGCCCGAGCCGGTCTACGACGAGCTGCTCCAGCTCGACCTCTCGACCATCGTCCCGAGCGTAGCTGGCCCGCGCCGTCCGCAGGACCGTGTGCCGCTCTCCGGCATCAGCGGCGCCCTGTTCGACACCTTTGGCGACCGCATGAGCCCGCGCGAGGTTCAGCCGAGCGAAGATGCGGCGCTCAACCACGTCGTCGCCTCCACCTTCCCGGCCAGCGACCCGCTGCCGGCGCAGGAAGAGACGCCGGGTGGCGAGGAAGCCTTGCCGAGACCGCCCGGCCAGACGATCAGCAGCATGCCGATCATCGACCTCAGCGCTGACCTCGGCGAAGGCGCGCAGCTCACGCACGGCTCGGTCGTCATCGCGGCGATCACTAGCTGCACCAACACGTCGAACCCCTCGGTGATGCTGGCCGCCGGCCTGCTGGCCAAGAAGGCCGTCGAGAAGGGCCTGAAGGTGCCGCCCACGGTCAAGACCAGCCTGGCGCCCGGGTCGCGCGCCGTGACCGACTACTACGAGAATGCTGGCCTGACGCCGTACCTGGAGGAACTGGGCTTCCACACCGTCGGCTACGGCTGCACGACCTGCATCGGCAACAGCGGCCCGCTCATCCCGGAAGTCGGCAAGGCGGTCGACGAGCATGAACTGGTCGTCGCCTCGGTGCTCAGCGGCAACCGCAACTTCGAGGGTCGCATCCACCCGCAGGTGCACGCCAGCTTCCTGGCCTCGCCACCACTGGTCATCGCCTACGCCCTGGCTGGCACGGTCAACATCGACCTGACCAGCGAGCCGCTGGGCACCGGCAGCGACGGCGAGCCGGTCTACCTGCGCGATATCTGGCCCAGCCAGAGCGAGGTCCGCGACGTCGTCAACCAGGCCGTCAACGCCGAAGTGTTCGCGCGCAACTACTCGCGTGTCTTCGACGGCGACGAAAACTGGCAGTCGATGGATACCCCGTCCGGCCTGCTTTACGAGTGGGACCAGGAATCGACCTACATCCAGGAGCCGCCGTTCTTCGACGACTTCCAGCTGGAGCCGACGCCGCCGGGCGACATCGTCGGGGCGCGCGTGCTGGTCAAGTTGGGCGACTCGATCACGACCGACCACATCTCACCGGCGGGCGCGATCCCGACGCAGAGCCCGGCCGGCGAGTACCTGATCCTCAACGACGTCCAGCGCAAGGACTTCAACACCTACGGCGCGCGGCGCGGCAACCACGAGGTGATGGTGCGCGGCACCTTCGCCAACATCCGCCTACGCAACGAACTGACGCCGGGCCGCGAGGGCTGGTGGACGCGCTACTTCCCGACGAACCAGGAGATGTCGATCTTCGAGGCCTCGGACCGTTACAAGGCCGACGGCACGCCGTTGATCGTCCTGGCCGGCAACGAGTACGGCACCGGTAGCTCGCGCGACTGGGCGGCCAAGGGCCCGGCGCTGCTTGGCGTCAAGGCGGTCATCGCCGAGAGCTTCGAGCGCATCCACCGCAGCAATCTGATCATGATGGGCATCATCCCGCTGCAGTTCATGGAGGGCGAGAGCCGCGATTCGCTCGGCCTGGACGGCAGCGAGACCTTTGACATCAAGGGCATCGCCGATGGCTTGACCCCGGGCAAGATCCTCGACGTTACGGCACGCCACCCGGGCGGCGCCGAGATCAAGTTCCAGGTCCGGGCACGCATTGACACAGGTGTCGAGATCGAATACATCCGCCACGGCGGCATTCTGCCGATGGTGCTGCGCCGGCTGGCGACCAACTAAGCCGCGGCGCCTCCCAGTCTCGGTAACTGGATGAGCCCCCGCCCCATGGGGCGGGGGCTCTCGCCGGGAATAGAAGCGCCGTTTCTTGTGTTGCATCCCAACGTAGACGATTCGATGGGGACCATCATCGAGGGAGCCGAGAGTTTGCTACCGACGTTCGAGCGCATTCCCGTCCGTTGTCATGCTGCTCCCGTCCATCCCTGCCCGTCGATGAACGACCTCTTCGCCCATTGGCCCCGCATCTGCGCCTGTACCAGTGCCTGACGCGACCGCACCGCCGCCCCGCGCGAGCGCATCGCGCCAGGCACAGCCATCCCGATAATCGAATCTGAACAGCCGAGTGCCGGATCGTTGCGCTGGCGAGCCGCCGTGGCCGCCGACGCTGGCGCACCCTGGAAGGGGGCCTGAGGCATGACCGAGATCGAGTCCTTTCTGAATGCCAACGACGCCTACGCAGTGACATTCGCGCACGGAGACTTGCCCATGCCGCCAGCGCGGAAGGTCGCGATCCTGACGTGCATGGACGCGCGCCTGGACCCGGCCAAGATGCTCGGGCTCCAGGAAGGCGACGCGCACGTCATCCGCAACGCCGGCGGGCGCGCGTCGATCGACGCGCTACGCTCGCTGATCATCTCTCAGCAACTGCTGGGCACCCGCGAGGTGGTGGTGATCCACCATACCGACTGCGGAATGCTGACGTTCACCAACGACGCGCTGCGCTCCCAGCTCCGCGAGCGCTTCGAAGGGCATACCAGCGATATGGACTTCCTGCCCTTCAGCGACGTGGAGCAGAGCGTGCGCGATGATGTGGAGGCGATCCGAAACGATCGGTTCATTCCGAACGACATCCCGGTATCCGGCTTCGTCTACGACGTCACGACCGGCCGCCTGAGCCGCGTCGTCTAGCGCGTGACATTGCCCGTGAAGATTCCGAAAGGACCACTTCTTGACCGTTACCGAATCGAAGATCATCCCGGTCTTCATCCAGAACGTGAAGGCGATCCTGCGCGACGAAGGCCCCACGGAGCGCGGCCTCGAGCTGATCGCCGACGAGATGCGCTGGCTGCTGGAGCGCGGCGATCAGGTTGCGTCGCCCGAGATCCCGCGAGGCAACATCCATACTCGTAGGCAGGCGCCGCCGCTCTACACTGATGAGACCGGCCTCACCCTGGCACAGGCAAGCTTCCCGCCGGACCACATGACACCGATCCACAGCCACGGCTCGTGGGGCATCGTCGGCGTCCACAAGGGCACCGATCTCTATCAGGAATGGCGCAGGCTGGATGACGGCCACGGGGCAGGACCGGCGCGCATCGAGCTGGTCGACGAGCGCGTGCTGCGCCCCGGTGACGTCGCGATCGTTCCACCGCCGCCACAGGACATCCACGCACAGCAGGGTTACGGCGGCGAGACGTGCTACGAGTTCGTGCTGTTCGGCAAGAACGTTATGCAACTGCCGCGACTCTACTTCGATCCCGAGCGCGAGATCGCTGAGGAAGTCGTGCTGCATGGCTGAGGGTGATGCCCGCCTGCCGGCCATTCGCCGCGCGGACGTCCCGACGATCCAAATCATCACCGGGCGCTACGCGCGGCTGCCGGCCGGCCCGCTGGCCCTCTTCGAGGTCAATCTGGTGGCCGGAGACGACGAAGACGCTGTGCTGTCGCTGCGCCTGCGCATGGACGAAGACCCGCTGGTCTGCCTCGTCGCCCGCGCCGGCGGCCGCGCCAGCTTCATCCCGGCCGCCCCGATGGTGCTGCTCGACCCTCTACACGCCTGCATCACGGGCGCCGACGCGGCCGGATCCGTGACGTATCGGTAGGGGATCTCCCTCACCCCCGGGCCGCGGCCCAGAGGGCACCCCGCTCGCACCCGCAAGCGGGTACCCGGAGGGAGGGGTACCCTGTCGTTCGGTTCGAGCTGCTGATCAAGTCTTACTCCCCCTCCCCCTCCGCGCAGCGAGTGGGCAGGGTAGCCGCGGAGCGGATCGCGGGCTGGAGGGTGAGGGGGTTCCGTCTTTCCCTACTCATACCGTGGCCCGTCGGTCCGTGGATAGAAGGGCTCGGTTGAGAGCCAGGAGCGGTAAGGGATGACACCACTGAGGCGGGTGTGGATGCCCAGTTCCTCCAGTGGCGGGTGGGGGATGCCCTTGAGGTGGAAGTCGAAGAAGGTCTTGAGGTCCCGGAGCATCTGGCGGACGTTGTCGCGGCCGGCGATGTAGTAGGTCTCGCCGGAATAGGCCTTGTACCAGTAGGGCTTGTAGGCCGCTTCAAGCGCCAGGGCGAAGTCTTTGGAGGCGGTCGAGCCGGGGTAGCGGCCCTCGCCGTGAAGCAGGAAGCAGGGCACGTTGGCCCGCTGCGTCCAGTAAATCGGCGAGCAGCGGCGATAGGTCTCGAGCGCCGCCGGGAGCTTGCCGAACTCGTACTCCATCAGCTTGTTGTGGCGAATCTCCTCCTCGCCGGTCATGTAGATGAAGTCGCCATAGCCGGAAATCGGCGCGGCGGCCTGGAACACGCCCGGGGCGCACCAGACCGTCGCGGCCATGCTCATGATCCCGCCGTAGCTGATGCCGCTGATGCCAGTGTGCTCCGGGTCGATCTCCGAGATGTTGGCCTTCATCCACTGCGCGCCGGCGATGGCGTCGCGCAGGTCCCCGTGGCCCCAATCGCCGTTGTTGAGGTCCTCGAACTCGCGGCCATAGCCGCTGCTGCCGCGCACGTTCGGCATCATCACGACGTAGCCGTTTAGCGCGAAGAACGGCGCGACCGGATCAAAAGCGTCGAGGAACTGGCTGGTCGGTCCGCCGTGGATCCAGAGCAGGCCGGGGTACCTGGCGCCCGGCGAGGGGTCCGGAGGGCGCAGCACATAGGCGCTGATCTCACGGCCATCCCAGCTCGGGTAACGCACCTTCTCGGGCGTGACGAGGTGTTGCTCGATGCCGGCCGGGACGGACTCGGTCAGCTTGCGCCGCTCGCCGGTATCCAGGTCGATCAACCAGAGCGCGTTGGGGGAGGTCGGTGTGCCACCCAGGAAGGCGATCTGCCGGCCGTTGGGCGACCAGGCCGGTTTGCTATAGCAGCCCAGTCGCGGGCTGAAGCCGTCCAGCTCGCCGCTGCCGTCCGCGGCCGCGATGCGCAACTCCAGCGTGCCGTCGTGGTTCTCAATGTAGGCCACCCGCGTCCCGTCCGGCGACCAGGCCGGGTCGTACTGATCGGCGCGCGCCGGGGCGACCGGCCATGGCTCGCCCGATCCATCAACCCGCATCGCCCAGATGTTCTGCCAGCCGCTGCGGTGCGAGCGGAACAGGAAGGCGGAGCCGTCAGGGGAGACGAGCGGGTAGCCGAACTCGCGGCCGTAGTGGTAATCGAAGAAGTCTCGATCCTCGACCAGCACGCGCTCGTCGCCGCCGTTGAGGTCGACCGAGATGACCGTGTGGTCGGTCCAATCCGCATTCAGCCGCACGTAGAGCAGGCGGCTACCGTCCGGGGTGAACTGCGGATAGACCTCGTAGTCGTCGTCCCGGGTGATCCGCCGGGTCCCGCCGGTGGCGAGGTCGACCAGGTAGATGTCGAACGTTCCCCGGCTGCTGGCAGCGACCGCCAGTCTGGAGCCGTCCGGTGCCCAGGCGAAGGCTTCGATGCGCGCCCCGAAGGTGGTCAGCTGGCGATCCGGCAGGCCGTCGCCGGTCCACAGCCACAGCTCGTCCGCGCCGCTCTTGTCCGAGGCGTAGACAATCTGGTCCGCGACGGGGGAGCGCTGCGGCATGAACGCCGCCAGGTGCCCGACGCCGCCCAGGCCCACGGTGAGCCGCCGTAATCCCGAGCCGTCCGCCCGGATTGTCCAGATCTCCGGGCCGTCGCCCAGGTTCGAGACGAAGCGGATCTCCGTCCCGTCCGGCGACCAGTGCGGCTGCTCAGTACCGCCGATCGAGCGGATGGCCAGCAGTTGATCGATAGACGGGCGCATATCACCTCCGGTACTGGTGGCTTCGGGCGGAAGCTGCCCCGATTCTAGCCGGGTTCGGGCGGAACAGCGGGGAAGCTTGGGACCTGTGGCTCTTGGAGCGCCGGGCCGGCCCCACTACGCTGAGAGTCGAACGTCGCCTGCATCGACGCGCCGTCACCAATCGCGCCGCACCATCGCTCGGAAACGGGGGCGAAGAACCACGTCATGCGCGTTGCTCTCATCGAAAGCCGCAGCCGCACCCGCCAGGAACTGGTCGGCATGCTCGCCGAGTGCGACATCACGGCTACCGAGATTGGCACTGCCTCCGATCTGATCATCGCCCTCGACGACGGCAGCATCAGCGCCGTCATCATCGGCGAGCCGCCGGTCGGTTCGAAGACCGAGCTGGCGCGCGTCGTGCGCCGCCACCCGCTGGCCGCGCGTATCGCCGTCATCGCGATTGTCTCCGACGTTGACAGCCCTGAAGCGATGACCCTGATCGAGAACGGCGCCGATGACCTGTTCTCGCTGCCGATCACCGTCGAAGACCTGGGACAAACCATCCGCCGCTCACGCTGGGAGAACACCCGCGAGCTGGAGGCTGCTGAGATGGAGCTGCGGCTGATCAAGCCGGCCCAACTCCTGATCGACATCTTCTCCCAGGCCGGCGACGGCTACTTCATCGCCACCGAGCGCGGGGAGATCGTCGCGGCCAGCAGCGGCATGGAACGGCTGACCGGATTCGACGCCTCCGAGCTGGCCGGGGAGACGCTGGAGGGCCTGGGGCTGGCACCGACGGCCACCGCCGTGGCCGCGCCGGTCGAGCACCTCCCGGCCCGGCTGGAGCTCACCCTGGTCACCAGCGACTGGCGCAAAGTGCCGGTCAGCGCCGAGGTCTTCGAGATCCGGCTGGCCGGGGTGCGCTGCCGCTTCGGCATCGTCCGCCCAGCGCATACGCCAGCGACCAGCGAGGCGGAGAGCATGTCGACACGCGACCTCGAGGCGCTGTTGGGCACGATCACACGCAACGCCAGCGACGCGATGGTGATCGTCGACCGGCAGGGCCGCATCCGGCACATCAGCAGCGGCTTCGAGCGCGTACTGGGCTGGCAGGTGGAAGCACTGGTTGGCCGGAGCATCGTTGATTTCGTCGCGCCAGAGGACTACGCCGTCGTCCAGCCACTCTCGACCGGCGGGACAGTGCTGACCGGCACGATCGAGGGCGTGCGGATGCTCCAGGAGAATGGCGAGCTGCGCGCGGTCACGCTCAACATCGCGGCGCTGGAGCAGAACGCGCTGCTCGATGGCTGGGTGATCCACGTCCAGGCGCCGGCCAACACCGTGCTACACCACACTCGCAGGCTGGGCGGGGGCGGCTTCTACAGCCTCTACGACCCGGTCACCGCGCTGCCCAACCGGCTGCTCTTCATCGACCGGCTCGACCACGCCATCGAGCGCTCGGCGCGCGTCCACAGCGTCATGTGCTGCATCGATGTCTCGATCGACAACTTCGAGGAAACCGCGCGCGACGTTAGCCCGGACATCCTCAACCTGGTGCTCTGCGAGTTCAGCCGCCGGCTGCACCAGACGCTGCGCGAGGGCGACACCGTGGCGCGCATCGGCGACAGTGATTTCGCGATCCTGGCCGAGGGCGTTGGCGGGGCGGCCGAGGCCCGCATCCTGGGCGAGCGCGTGGCCGAAGCGGGACGCCAGCCCTTCGAGACGCCAGCCGGCCCGCTGCGCTTCGAGCTCAGCGTTGGCGCGGCGATCAGCGCCCCGAGCGGCCAGAACGCCGGCAACCTGCTGCGCGATGCCATCGCCGCCATGGAGTACGCCCGCAAAGTCAACAGCGAGCGCTGCATCGTCTTCGAGGACCGCATGCGCGACGCCGTGATCGACAGCCTGCGCCTCGACGACGACCTGGACGGCGTCCAGAGCCGCGGCGAGCTGCAGATCTTCTACCAGCCGGAAGTCGACATCAAGACCGAGCGGATCATCGGCGCCGAGGCGCTGGTGCGCTGGGAGCACCCGCGTCACGGCCTTATCCTGCCGGGCGAGTTCCTGGCCCTGGCCGAGGAAACGGGCAAGCTGGACGCGATCAGCCTGTGGGTCATCGAATCGGTCTGCTCGATGGTCCAGGTCTGGCGCCGGCGCTACGCCGAAGCGGCGGGGATCGTCGGCGCGGTCAATCTCTCGGCCCGCCAGCTCGAGCGCGAGGACTTCGCCGAGGAAGTGCTGGCAATCCTTGAGCGCACCGGCTTGCCGGCGGAGAATCTGCGCCTGGAGATTTCCGAGGCCGACCCGGCGAACCTGGATCGCTGGGCGGACATGGCCCGCTACCTGCAAACCGCCGGGGTGCGGATCGGCCTGCAGGATCTCAGCCCGGCGCGGCTGAACTCGGAGATCCTCAATGATCTGCCGATCGACACGCTGAAGATCGACCGCACGGCGATGAGCGCGATCATCGAGGACCCGGCACGGCCCTCACTCTCGAAGCCATTGGCGCAGTACGCCGAGCGGCGCGAGATCCAGGTCGTCGTCTCCGGCATCGAGACGGCCCAGCACATCGCGCGCGCCCGCATCCTCGGCTACCGCCACGGCCAGGGCTACTACTTCTATCGCCCGGTCCCGGCGCAGACGATCGAGTACCTCCTGATGCGCGGCGAGCAGGAAGACGATCTCGTCGAGCGCGAATTCGCCAGCCAGCCGCTGCGCGCGACCGCGTAGGTCACACGCCCGATCCTCCTCCATTGAGCAACCGCTATCGAACGAGATCGAAGGGGTGGATCTCGTCTCCACTCGGCAACGAGATCAGCCGTGAAAATGGGCGGAGACAAGCTCCACCCCTACGATCATTGTTGAGTGTTTGTCTCAGTCAATGTGGCGAAGCGATCTAGCTCCAAGAAGCCGACGGGCTGGCTAGGTTGCTGGCCGGTGGCGAGTTCGCCGAGGGTTTCGCCGATGGCGGCGGCGAACTTGAAGCCGTGACCGGAGAAGCCGCAGCCGATGACGACGTTGGGGTGCGCCGGGTGCCGGTCGATGATGAAATGCTGATCGGGCGTCATGGTGTACATGCAGGTCACCGAACTCAGGCACGGCCCGGCCGCGCCGGGAAGGTACTTCGCCAGCGCCGCCCGCAACTCCTCAATCTCGGCCTGGTCGATCTCGCGGCGAATCGCGCGAGCCGTCGTGGGCTCACCATTGTCGTGGCGGCCGATCTTAAGCCCCACGCCGTCCAGGTGCGGGAAGCCGTAGAACGTGCCCTCCGGGGCGTCGAAGAGGTAGATCGGGCAGTTCCCGACGGCGTAGCGCTCCGGCTCCAGCGGCTCGAAGTAGCCGTTGACGATGCGCCAGACGGTCAGCGGCAGGTCCAGACCGGCCAGCAACTCGCCGGCCCACGGCCCGGTGGTCAGAACTAGCGCATTCGCTGAGTACGTTTCACCGGCGGCTGTGCGGACCCGGACGCCGTCACCATCGCCTTCCCAGCCGGCCACCTCTACACCGTAGCGCAACTCCGCGCCGCGCTCGGTCGCCAGCCGGCACTGGGTCGCGATGGCCAACTCCGGGGCGACGAAGCCGGAGCGCGGCTCGTAGACGCCGATCATGTCCGCGGACAGCCGGAAACCGGGGAAGCGCCTGGCGACATCGTCCGGCGTCAGCTCCTCGTGCGCCAGACCGTGCAGCCGGGCCGAGGTCAGCGTGCCGTGCACGACCTCGCTGTCCGGCATACCGACGAGCAAACCGCCGGTGATCGTCAAGATCCCGGACTGCCCGGCGTCGTCCTCCAACTCCTCCCAGAGCTGGTAGGCGCGTTGCACGTAGGGCACGTATTCCGGCGCCTCGAAGTAGGCCTCGCGGATGATGCGGTGGTGACCGTGGGACGAGCCGTAGGCATGGCCCGGCTGATGCATCTCCAGGCCCAGGACGCGCACGCCCCGGTTCGCCAGCCAGTAGGCGGCAGCGCTGCCCATGCCGCCCAGGCCGACGACGATGACGTCGTAGCTGGCCGCGGCCGACACGGTTAGCGCACCTTCCCGCGCGCGATCACCGGCCAGGTTTCCACCACCTCGCCGTCACGGACGACGAACAGCTCATCGGCCAGGTTCACGGTCGGGCAGACGTGGTTGGGGATGATCTCGACCTTCTCGCCGATCTGCATGCCCTGCATGTTCTCCGGCAGGCGCACCCAGCCGTGCTCCTCGCTCAGGTTCTCGATGATCGCGTCCGGGTACTCGACGATGTGGCCGTAGCCCGGCTTCCACTTCGAGGGATCCATCGTCAGCACCTTCGAGCCGGTGTCGAGGATCGCCCGGTCCGGCGCGGGGCGGCTGGTGACAGTCGCCAGGATGCGCAGCGCGCAGTTCTCCGGCCCGTGCTGGCCCAGGCGAAAGATCGTGTTGTCCTGGAAGACGTAGGTACCGGGCCGCATCTCGGTGATGCCCTCGGTCTTCGTGGTCACGAAGGCGGCCGGGGTCGAGCCGACGCTGACCGTGTCGATCTCGAAACCGGCGTCGGCCAGCCGCCGGGCCGCATCGACGATTTTGCGGCCGGAGTCCTCGGCGAGCCGCTGAAGCTGCACGGCGTCGTCCGCGGCGCCGGCATGCCCCTCGTGGGTCATCACGCCGACGACCTTGACGCGAGGCAGCTCGGTGCGGATGCGCTCGGCCAGCGGCACGACCTCATCGACCAGCACTCCGGCGCGCGATTGCCCGGTGTTGACCTCGATAATGACCTCGATCTCCTTGCCGGCATCGGCCATTGCCTTGTCCAGGCCATGGGCCACCTCGAACGAGTCGACCGCCACGCGCACCCGCGCCCGGTCCATCAGCTTGACCAGGCGCGCCGTCTTGAGCGGCCCGACGATCTGGTTGGCGATGAAGATGTCATCGGCCGCGCCGGATTCCACCAGCGCCTCGGCCTCGCCCAGTTTGGCGCAGGTGATGCCGACCGCGCCGCGCTCCAGCTGCATCCGGGCGATCTGGGCAGTCTTGTGCGTCTTGAAGTGGGGCCGCAGGTTGATGCCCCGAGAGGCCGCGTAATCGGCCATCTCCTGCAAGTTCGCCTGCAGCACGTCCTCGAAGATGACCAGCGCCGGCGTGTCCAGGGTCTCGCGATAGCTCATGACTCTCCCCATCCTGTCGGGCAATGCGGCGGGCGGCTCAGACCGGCCACTTCTCACCGCTCAGATCGATCCAGCGCTTCAGGCGTTGCGACTGGGTGACGGCATCCAGCACCTCCTGGACGCGCGCGCCATCTTCGAACGACGGCTCAAAGGGCATACCGGAGCGGATCGCGGCGACCCAGTCGGCGGCGAGCTGGCGGAACGGCACCACGTGGCGGCGCTCATCTCGCGGCCGGGGCTTGCTACGCTCCATCACGCTGCGCACTTGCCCTCCGCGCCGCGCCCCGACGATTTGATCCGGCTCCTGGATCGCCAGCATCCCTTCCGAGCCCGACGCGACGATCTCCTCGCCGACGTCGGTCGCTGCAGTGTAGGAGATGTTGACGCTGCCGATCGCGCCCGAGGCGAAGCGCAGCACGAAGGCGGTGTTGTCGTCGGCGTCGATGGTATGGACGTCGCCGAAGCCCGACGCGGCGCGCTCCGTCACGGCGGTCATCGTCAGCCCGCTGGCCGCGTGGATCTCACCGAACCACCAGCGCAGCTGATCCACGTAGTGCGGGGCGATCGTCGAGAGCACGCCGCCGCCGCGCTCCGCCTGCATCATCCAGCCATACGGGCGCTCGACGCCGGGGCCCAGCGTCGAGCGATAGACGATTACACTGACCGAGTGCAGGTCGCCGATGAAGCCCTGGTCGACCATCTCCTTCATTCGCATGCGCGCGCGCTCGTAGCGCCGGTGGAAGGCGACGCCGTGGCAGACGCCGCTGTCGCGCGCCATCTGCTCCAGGTCACGCGCCTCGGCCGCGTTGATCGCCAGCGGCTTCTCGCAGAGGACGTGCAGGCCCTCCTCGCAGGCGGCGACGGCCATCGGGTGGTGCAGGTGCGGCGGCACCGCCAGGGTGAGCGCGTCGATCTCGCCCGAGCTCAGCATCTGCTGGTAATCCAGGAAGGTGTGGGGGATGCGCCAGCGCTCGGCGATCGTGGCCACGCGCGAGGCGTCGACCCCGCACAGCGCCCGGATCTCAACACCAGGGATCTCGGCGAACGCCGGAATATGTACCAGCGCCCCGAAGCCGGTGCCCACGATCCCGAGGCGCAATACCTCGCCTTCGAATGGTGCTCGAACCAACCGCGTGTCCTTTGTCGCCACGATCCCTCCCACCGCATATTGTAGGGAACCCGGCGCGGCCGTGACCCCCTCGGGTCGGTGGTGTGATGGATCGCAGCGTGGTCCGGCGAGCTTAGCGGCCCTGCACGACGGTTCCCATGCCATCGTACACCCGGGGCGTCTCCCCGTCGGTCGAGAGGTCGATCGTGCCGCGCTCGATCAGGTCGAGCAGGGCATCGACGACAGCAGGGTCCCACTGCGTGCCGGAATGGCGCTTGAACTCGGCGACAATGACCTCGCGGGTCAGCGCCGGCCGGTAGGGCCGCGCGCTGGACATCGCGTCGAGTGA
Source organism: Thermomicrobiales bacterium (assembly GCA_035304105.1). GTDB lineage: Bacteria > Chloroflexota > Chloroflexia > Thermomicrobiales > CFX8 > JAUIIK01. The sequence goes on from DATGQR010000096.1 coordinate 12,660, forward strand.
ATCGGCCACCGCCAGGATGCGCGCCCCGAGCGGGATCTGCTCGCCGCTCAGTCCGTAAGGGTAGCCGCCGCCCGCCCAGCGCTCGTGGTGGTAGCGCACCAGCTCGGCCGAAGGCCGGAACTCCGGGAACCAGGTCAGGATATTTGCGCCGTCCTCGGGGTGGCGGCGAAAGAGGTTCCAGTCCTCCTGCGTTAGCGTGCCCTCCTTGTTGAGCAGGCTCAGGTCGATCACCAGCTTGCCGAGGTCGTGCACGCGCGCGGCACGCTCGATGGCGACGATCTCCTGTGGCGACAGATCCATGTGCGCGGCCAACTCGCGGGCCACAACCGCCACCCGGCGCGAGTGGTCGGCGGTGTAGGGATCGCGGCGGTCGACCAGATCGGCGAGCGCGGCGATGGCGTCGCGCGTCTGAAACTCCAGGCGGCTCTTGCGGTTGGCGGCGATGTAGAGCATCAACCCGGGCGCGAGGAGGATGGGCATGATCCAGGGTTGGACCTCGACGACCAGCGCCGCCGCCAGCCCCAGCGCGAACTGGCTGGCCTGCTCGACCAGCAGGTCAGCCGTCACTGCATCGCGCCAGATTGCCAGTGCCGAGAGCCGCGTTTGCAGCCCGATCACCAGCGACACGAGCACGGTATTGACCAGGAAGATCGCGATCATCACCAGCACGAAGACGGGCACATAGCGCGCGTCCTCATAGGCCGGCCTGGCCGGGTCCCAGCCGAACAGCGCAAGGATCGCGACGGCCACGGCCGCCTGGATCGTCACCTGGCTGCTATTGAAGACGACGCCGCTCCAGTTGGAGAACTGCACGAGCTGGCCGCCAAGCGCCCCGGCCGCGGTGACGAGCACCGCCAGCGACGGGTCGAAGGTGAGGGCAATCGCGATGATCAGCAGCGTGGTCAGGTCGATATTGGCGCGAAAGGCGAAGTGTACCGGCCTGGCAATGGCCAGCAGGACGAGCACGGCGAAGATGACCGCCAGGATTGCATCACCGGGAGAAGGGAGCGTCAGCGTCGCCAGTGCACCGGCGACAGCCAGCCCCGCCAGAGCGCCGACGCTCGCGATGAAGGCACTCGCCATCGCTCGCGTGCCCATCGGACCGGACCCTTCCAGCGAGCGCATACTAGACGTAAGGCAGTGTAGCAGCGCGTCGCGCGGAAACACCAGTACGCCGGTCGCTATTGCCAGGGCCAATCGGGCATGAAGAGAGCGGCCGCCTCCGGTCGCGGCCGCTCTCGCGTGTTTAGAGTTCCCGCTGACGCACGCCAGCGGAAGCGCTTTACTGGCTGGCGGGGATGGTGAAGCTCGCGCTGGCGGCGCCGAACTCGTCCTGCACCTCGACGACCGAGCCATCCGGGAGGACGACCGTCACCAGCACCGGCAGATTGCCGTCGCTGAGCTGGCTGGCGTCATACGGCACGTTGACATCGACGCCGACGGGCATCTCGTCGCCCACGATCTGACCGGCATCCACGAAGCTCACGGTCTCGCCGAAGCCATTGAAGCCGTCGTCGGTGAAGAGCACTTCGCGCTCGACGCCGGCCGGGCTGGAGACCACGACGTTGATCGGACCGGTGACGACCGGCTCATAGCCTTCGGGGATCGCGACCCAAATCTGGACCTGCTGTCCATTGAGCGCGACGATCGGGTCCTTCGGGCACCACTGCAAGCCACTAAATACCGGACCTACCAGGACCAGCAGCGCGAACACCGAGAACACGCTGGCGATACCAAATCGCTTCATGAAACATTCCTCTCTCCCCGGAGCAGGCCGCCGACCGCGAACCATCCTCATGCTGTCGCGCGATCTGTTGCGTGACGCTTCAAGTTTAGCGCCGCCCGCTGCGGAGGTACTGAATCGAGCACGACAATTGACTCCCAGTCAGAGTACGCCGCACCCCGCAGGCCGGACCATCGTCAGGTAGTCCGGACCCGCCTAGGATCGAGCTACCGGGCAGCAATAGGTCCCGGTGGCTACGCAGACGAGTGACAGAAGATAGGGGAATATTCGTGGCCGCGGTCCCGGCGAAGCGAGGACCTCCGCATCTTGACTGATTGACACCGCTACGGTCCCAGGATCTCGACGCGCTGATCCACCAGCCGCACCCGGCCGGCGGCGAAGAGCCGCAACGCCTCGGGGTAGAGGATGCACTCCGCCTCGAAGACGCGCGCGCCGAGTGTCTCGGCGGTGTCGCCCGGCAAAACCGGCACGCAGCGCTGGGCGACGATCGGGCCGGCGTCGTACTCTTCGGTCACGATGTGGACGCTGCAGCCAGAGACCTTCATCCCGGAGTCGAGCACCGCCTGGTGCACGTGGTGGCCAAACATGCCCTTACCGCCGAACAGCGGCAGAAGCGAGGGGTGGATGTTCAGGATCTTGCCGCGCCACTCATCGAGAACCTCGAGCTGGCGGAGAAAGCCGGCCAGCACGATCAGATCGACCGCGTGCGGCGCCAGCAGCTCGCGAACTCGGGCGCTGAGCGTGGCAGGGTCGGGCGCTTCCCGACGCGTCACGACGTGCGTCTCGATGCCGGCTTCGCGGGCGATCTCGACGCCGCGGACTTCCGCGCGGGAGGAGATGACGATGGGGATCTCGATGTCCAGCTCACCGGCCCTCGACAGCCGGATGAAGTTCTCGAGCGTTCGGCCGCTGCCGGAGAGCAGCACCGCGATACGCAGCCGACCGTCACCAGCCATGTCCCATCCATCCCCGTTCGCGCTCGATCCGCTCAAGCCTGCCGGCGGCAGGCTCGCCAGGGAGTGTACCCGCCATCGGTGTGGATCGAAGGGCTCGGATAGCTGATGGCTGCGTTGCGCCTGACCCTGCCCCTGCCGCCCGGGGTCAACAACCAGTACGTGACCGTCGGCAAGCGTCGGGCGTTGAGCAAGAGCGCGAAAGCCTTCCGGCGCAGCGTCGCCGCCATCGTGCGCGATGGATTCTCGCAGGGGAAGATTCGCGAGGAGTGGCTCGCCGCGGCCCGCGAGCAGCCGCTAGCCTGCGACCTCGTCTTCTACTTCGAAACGCCCTACCGCCGCGATCTCGACGGGGGCCTGAAGATCGCGCTCGACGCGCTCTTTGACGCCCTCGGCCTCGACGACCGCTACGTCGTCTCGATCACGCTGACGAAACAGATCGACCCGCTCAACCCCCGCGCCGAGATCGAGCTCGCCCCCCACCCCGACTGGCAGTTCGACGAAACCTACGTCTTGCTGAACGAAGAGTGAGGCCTCACGGGCCGCGGTTGATGCAACGGTCTCAACGTCCCTCATGCGTCAAAATAAGCATCCTTCGATGCATGGAATACCGCATTGCTCGATGGGCGAGCCGAACGTTCCCCTCCCTGTAGGGACGTCCCCCGGGGGATTGTGCGGCTCACAGTCGGTGTTGGCCCCTGCGCCAAACCGCACTGGGATAAGGCATTCGTCCAATGTTCGTAGGGGTGCGGTTCCCAGGAGTCGTCCGGTGATTCCACATCGCGACGTAGCCTGGTAAATGAGGATGCCGCTGCCTCAACGCCATAACGCACGCGAGACACGCGCGACTTCCTTTTCGGCGAACACAACGCAGGTCACTCCCTGGCCGGCGATGGTTCAGCAGGCTCCGCGGAGGTGTCAACGTCACGCTCCTCCGCGCCGCCCTTCGCCCGCCAGCGGCGAATGGCCCAGGCGAGGGAGGCGATATTGGCGAGGAGGAGGATGACGAGGAGTCCTTCGATCCAGGGATAGATCCAGGCGTGGATCGGCATGCGGGAGATGACGAAGTTGACGAACACGGGCGGGTCGTCGCTCGGCTCGGCCAGCAGGCGGATGACGGCGCGGTGGTTGCCGTCCGGCAGCTCGCGGGCCAGGGTCACCCGCTGGCGCTTGCCCGGTTCCAGCTCGATGCGCCGGGGAATCGACGCGTCGATCGTGAACTCCAGCGTGCCGCCCGAGCCGCCATCGAAACGCACATCCAGCCGGTGGCCGTTGAAGGCGATCTCGACCGGCTGGCCTGCCTGCAGCTCGGCCTGGAGGTCGCCAGCGGGGTACTCGCCGATGCCGCGCGTCTGGATGGCTGGAGCGGCGGCCTTCAGGGCCTCGTAGGCGGGGTAAGGCGTGAAGTCGTGCTCGACCAGCGCGAAGCCACGAGTCGGGTTCGCCCGCTCGTCCTCGTGGTCGGGCGGGCGGGCGAAGCGGAACGTCCAGACGGCCATGACACCCATCCAGGGCCACTCGCGCTGCGCCCGGATGTAGCCTTCAATCAGGTACTCGGCCTGCGTCTCGCGGCTCACCGGCTCGCCCCAGGGCGACGGCTCGCCTTCCCAGTCGTCCGGCAGCGCCACCCAGCCGTATTCGACGGCCCAGAGCGGCTTGCCGGCGTCGCCGTTGCGCTCCATGATCTCGCGCACCTGGATCACCCGCGAGAAGTTGTTGCGTGGGAACTCCACCCGCCGGTCGTAGGGCGAGTAGCCGTAGCCATAGACCATCGCCGCGGCGATGTCGAAGTAGTCCGCCGCTCCCAGATCGTAGAGATCCTGAAGGTAGATCAGCTCGCTGACGTTGACCGGACCGCGCTGATCGGTCGGCGCGAGGCCGGCCAGCAGCACGACGGCGTCGGGATCGACCCGCTTGATCGTCTCGTAGCCAGACTTGAGCAGCTCGAAGTACCCGGCAGGGTCGATCGGCAGGCCGCCCCACTCGCCCTCCAGGTTCGGCTCATTCCAGAGCTGGTAGTAGCGGATGCGGCCCTTGTAGCGGGTTACGACTGATTCGACATAATCGACCCAATCCTGAATGTCGTTTGGCGGCCCGTCCGGGAAGCGTTCGACGTTCGGCTGGCCCTCCCGCGCCCAGCGGGGCGGCTTCTCGAGCCGGGCGATGATCTCGATGTCACGTTCCTCGGCCAGCTCCACCAGGTAATCGAACTTGTCCCAGGTGTAGTGGCCGTGGACGTTGATGTAGTCGCCCTTGGCGTCCGGCTCGATGTCAAACCAGCCGAAGATCTGACGGATGTAACCGAAGCCGGCGTCAGCGATCATGTCCATCGAGCGGCGCACCACCTCGGGGTCGGGTTCCTGGTCGAGGAAGGTATTGACACCCATCGGGTTGAGGTCGGTGTGGGGGATCGGGTCCATGCGGATGCCGGCGGTGACGCCGCGGTTGAAGTAGCCGTCGGCCAGTTGCGCGCCGACCAGCCCCAGGATCAAGCCCAGGATGACGGCGATGTGCAACACGACGACCAGCAGGTCGCGCCGCCGCCATACGAATTGTCTGACCCGCGCGATCACTCGTGCCCCCACCCCCGTATCACAAGAATACGCGACGGCGCGCGCCGGTTCCGCCGGTCAATTCCGACAATATTGCTAGACTTTCAGGCGATGGCTCCGGGCGTACTCCCGGCGTATCAAAGCTGAACCAGTTACCTCTCCGGGAGGAGAACACAAGACCAATGGCTAAAGTGAGTGAGGAGCAGATTCGCGAGGCGCTGGCCGCGATCGAGGAGCCGCTCCTGGGCAAGACACTCGGCGAGACGCGCTCGATCCAGGAGATCGAGGCCGGCCGCAAGGACATCAAGGTCATCATCGAGCTGCCGGTCCATAACTATCCGGCACGCGACGAGCTGATGACGCGCATCAGCCGGGCGTTCGATGAGCTGGACGAGGAGCGGCGGGTCGACGTCGGGCTGACCACGCGCGTGCGCGCCGTCGGCGGCGTGCCCGGCAAGGGCAAAGTGCCAAACGTCAGCAACGTCTTCGCGGTGGCATCGGGCAAGGGCGGCGTCGGGAAGTCCACCGTTGCGGTCAACCTGGCGCTGGCGCTGGCCCGCGACGGCGCGCGCGTTGGCTTGCTGGACGCCGACGTCTACGGCCCCAGCGTGCCGATGATGCTCGGCTCCAACGCGCGGCCCGCGATCTCGAACGAAGAAAAGCTCATCCCGCCCCAGGCCTTCGGAATCAAGATGATGTCGATCGGCTTCCTGATGCCGCCCGACAAGGCGCTCATCTGGCGCGGCCCGCTGGTCGCCCAGTTGATCAACCAGTTCCTGTCCGATGTCGACTGGGGCCAGCTCGATTACCTGGTGATCGACATGCCGCCCGGCACCGGCGACGCCCACCTGACGCTGGTCCAGGCTATTCAGCTGGCCGGCGCAGTCATCACGACGACGCCGCAGGACGTGGCCGTGGCCGACGCCGTCAAGGGCATCCGGATGTTCGAGGAGGTCAAGGCGCCGATCCTGGGCATCATCGAGAACATGTCCTACTTCGTCTGCCCCAACTGCGGCGAGAGCTACGATATCTTCGGCACCGGAGGAGGCGAGCGCACGGCGAAGGAGTTCGGCGTCGAGCTGCTTGGCCAGATCCCGATCGACCCGGCGATCCGCGAGGCTGGCGACATCGGCCACCCGGTTGTTGTCTCCAAGCCGGAATCGGCCGCG
>DATGQR010000097.1:0-3754 GCA_035304105.1 Thermomicrobiales bacterium
AGCGCCGCGACACGACGCACGTGCGCAGCTACCGCCTGAGCGAGTGGTTCGAGGTGCTGGAGGCGGCCGGACTGACGGTTGACCACCACGAGCCGGTGATCCGCGCTCACGAGTACGAGAGCTGGACGGCGCGCTCCCGGATGACGCCCGAGGACCGCGCCGCGCTGGACGAGTGGGTGCTGGCGACCCCGGAGCACGTCCGCGACTACTTCGGCGTCGCCGTCGAGGACGGCAAGATCAAGCACTTCATTGACTTCAAGGAGCTGATCCGGGCGCGGAAGTAGCCCTGAGGCGCGCGGCGAGGACACGCCCCAGGGCACAGCCTCAGGTGAGGTTGATTGACACGCCGCCGTCGATCGGCAGGGCCGCGCCGGTGACGAAGGAGGCGGCGTCCGACGCGAGGTAGAGCGCCGCCCTGGCGATCTCCTCCGGTTGAGCCATGCGCTTCATAGCGTGCAGCCCTTCCACCCATTCGCGAGTCTCCGGCGCGGCGCCGGGGAGGTTTGCGTGATTGGAAGGCGTGTCAACGCCACCGGGCAGCAACGCGTTCACTCTGATGCCGTGGGCCGCGTACTCGATGGCCAGCGTCCGCACCAGCCCGGCCATACCCGCCTTGCTGGCAGCGTAGGCCGCCGTGCCCGGAATGCCGGCGCTGTTTCCGACGAACGACGAGGTAAAGATCAACGCTCCCCCGCCGCGCGCCAGCAGCGCCGGGATCTGGTGCTTCGCGCCGAGGAAGGCGCTGGTCAGGTTGGTGTCCAGCGTCTCCCGCCAGGCACTCAGCGAGAGGTCGGTTGCCGGCCCCAACGTGCCATTGATGCCGGCGTTGTTGAAGGCGACGTCCAGCCCGCCGAAGCGCTTCATGGCCAGCTCGGCCAGCGCTTTCGCGTAGTCTTCGTCGCGCACGTCGCCGGGCAGCGCGACGGCTTGACCGCCACACGCTTCGATCTCCCGAACCAATTCATCGAGCGCACTCTGGCGTCGCGTGCCAACCACGACGCGCGCACCCTTCTCGGCGAATAGCTTTGCCGCCGCCCATCCGATCCCGGAGCTGGCTCCGGTGACGATGGCGACCCTGTCCTGCAATACAGCCACTATATTCCCTTTCAACGTGGCTTCGCGCTTGCCGCGCCGCTACGTTGCGACGTGGCGTCTACGCAGCCGAGGATAGGGGAGTGGCTGTCGATTTGCGCTCAGTTTCTTGCGCTCGAAGTGACACCGTCGTACGGGTGGAGACAAGCTCCATTCCCTCGATGGTGGCAAACCCAAGCCGATGCCGGCGCCTCAGTCCGCGGCGATGTCGGTTACGCGCGGCGTCCAGCGGTGGCCGGGTTGGACCTGCTCGGCGAGGACTTCGGCGATGTGGAGGACGCGGCGGCCGGTGAAGTGCTCGATCTGCTGGCGGCAGGAGACGCCGGCAATGGCGATGATGGTGTCCTCATCGGTGGCGCGCACGGTCGGGAAGAGACGCTCCTCGCCAATGGCGCGCGAGACCTCATAGTGCTCGGCCTCGAAGCCGAACGAGCCGGCCATGCCGCAGCAGCCGGCGCCAGACTCTCGCGCCTTCAGCCCGGCCAGGCTCAGCACCTCCATCGACGCCTTCATGCCGATGACCGCCTTCTGGTGGCAGTGGCCGTGGAAGAGCACCTTGCGCTTGCGGTCGTCGCGCCAGTGGATGCCGATGCCCTCGTCGGTAGCGCTCAGCAGCGCCAGGAACTCGTCGATCATGAAGGTCTGAACGGCCACGCGGTTGGCGGCCTGATTCTGGTGGCCGAGCAGGTCGAGGTACTCGTCGCGGAACATCAATATGCAGCTCGGCTCGGAGCCGACGATCGGGATCTCGCGCTCGGCGTAGGGGGCTAGCAGCTCGACGTTTTGGCGGGCCAGCTCGCGGGCGCGCTCGACCAGTCCCTTTGAGTAGAAGGGCCGTCCGCAGCAGGCGCGGCGCGTCTCGACTATGACGTCGAAGCCGGCTGCCTCCAGCAGCCGGACGGTCGCCCGGCCGGCGCGCGGGAAGTTGTACTCGGTGAAGGTGTCGTGGAAGTAGACGACCTGGCCGCGGGTAGGCCGGTCCTCGCGATCTCGTCGGGCCTGGTGGTGCTTCCACCACTGCTCGAAGGTCTCGGTGGCGAAGGGCGACAGCTCGCGCTCGGGGTGGATGCCCATGCGCTTCATGGCCAGCTTGCCGGCCGGTGAGCGCATCGAGATGTTGGCCAGGCGCGGGCTGAGCGCGGCCAGCTTCGAGGCGCGGTGGATGTCGGCCATCGCCCGGGCGCGCAGGGGCACGCTCCCCTTGCGCTCGTAGTAGTGCGCCAGGAACTCGGTCTTGATCTTGGCCATGTCGACGCTGGAGGGGCACTCGGTCGCACAGGCTTTGCAGGAGATGCACAGGTCGAGGACGCCGTAGACCTCGTCGCTGGTCCACTCGTCGGGGCTGAAGATCTTGCCGGCCAGGGCGTTGCGCAGCGCGTTGGCGCGGGCGCGGGTGGTGTCGTGCTCGTCGCGGGTGGCCATGTAGCTGGGGCACATCGTGCCGCTGGCGAGCTTGCGGCAGACGCCGGCGCCGTTGCACATCTCGATGGCGGCCGCGAAGCCGCCTTCAGGCTGGAAGTCGAGGAACGTCTTGACCGGGATCGTGCTGTAGTTGGGGCCGTAGCGCAGGTTATCGACCAGCGGCGGGGCTTCGACGATCTTGCCGGGGTTCATCAGGTTCTGCGGGTCGAAGATGCGCTTGAACTCGATCATCGCCTGATAGAGCTCGTCGCCGAAGATGACGCGATTGAGTTCGGAGCGCTGCAGGCCGTCGCCGTGCTCGCCGCTCAGGGCGCCGCCGAACTTTGCCGCCAGCTCGGCCGAGGCGCGGGTCAGCGCGTCCATCGTGTCGATGCCGGCCTGATTCTTGAGGCTAACCAGCGGGCGGATGTGCAGGCAGCCGGCGCTGGCGTGGGCGTAGTAGGCGGCCGTCGTGCCGTGGTCGGCGCAGAGGCGGCGGATCTCGGCGACGTACTCGGCCAGGTGCTCGACCGGCACCGAGACGTCCTCGATGCAGGGGATCGGCTTGGCGTCGCCCTTGACGCTCATCAGCAGGCCCAGCCCAGCCTTGCGGACCGACCAGATGTCGGCCTGGCGCGCCGGGTCAATCACCTGCTGGACCTCGACGTTCACGCCGCGCGAGCGCAGGTGGACCTCCAGGTGATCGAGCTTGCGGCGCAGCTCCTGCTCGCTCTCGCCGTAGTACTCGACGGTGATCAGCGCCTCGGGATTGCCGCGCACGAAGGCGATCTGGCTGGCGTAGCCGGGCTGCAGGCGCGTCAGTTCGATCAGCATGCGGTCCATCAGCTCGATGGCGGATGGATCGGTTTCCAGGATCGTCTCGGTGACGGCCATCGACTCGATCAGGTCGTCGAACTGGAGCAGGGCCAGGGCGGTCATCTTCGGGACCGGCACCAGCTCGATGGTCGCGCCCAGCGTCGTTGCCAGCGTGCCTTCGGAGGAGACCAGTAGCCGCGCGGGGTTGAAATCGTCGCGCAGGAGCTGGTTGAGCGAGTAGCCGGTGGCACGCCGCCAGTGGCGTGGGAAATCGCGCTCGATCAGCGCCCGGTTGGCCTCCTGGAAGTCGAGGATCTGGCTCATCAGGCGACCGAGCGCCGACTGCTGGCCGTAGTGCTGCGTGGCGCCGGGGTCGAGGCGTACCTGGTCGCCGCTGGCTAGCATCACGTCGAGCGCGCGGACGTGGTCGATCGTCATGCCGTAG
>DATGQR010000098.1:0-4289 GCA_035304105.1 Thermomicrobiales bacterium
GATCTCGGTCGACCAGGAGCGCATGGGGGGCAACCCCCGCTCCACGGTCGGCACCGTCACCGACGCCCACGCGATGCTGCGCATCCTGTTCAGCCGGCTCGGGCGGCCCTACATCGGTCCGGCGCAGGCGTTCTCGTTCAACGTCGCCTCGGTCCGGGCGGCCGGTGCGATCACCGTCGAACGCGGCGACGCCAAGACCGAGAAGGTGACCTTCACCCGCACCGGTGGCATGTGCCCCAACTGCGAGGGCATGGGGCAGGTGACCGACTTCAACCTGTCCGAGCTGTACGACGAGTCCAAGTCGCTCCGGGAGGGCGCGCTCACCGTCCCCGGCTACAGCATGGACGGCTGGTACGGCCGCATTTTCCGGGGCTGTGGCTTCTTCGACCCGGACAAGCCGATCCGCGACTTCACCGAAAAGGAGCTGGACGCGCTGCTCTACAAGGAGCCGACCAGGATCAAGGTCGAGGGCGTCAACGTCACCTACGAGGGGCTGATCCCGAGGATCCAGAAGTCGATGCTCTCCAAGGACCGCGAGGCGATGCAGCCGCACATCCGCGCCTTCGTCGACCGCGCGGTCGTCTTCCGCACCTGCCCCGAGTGCGACGGCACGCGGCTCAACGAGGCGGCGCGTTCGTCGAAGCTCAAGGGCCTCAACATCGCCGAGGTCTGTGCGATGCAGATCAGCGACCTGGCCGAGTGGGTGCGCGACATCGACGAGCCGTCGGTCGCTCCGCTGCTGGCCAAGCTGCAACACCTGCTGGACTCCTTCGTCGAGATCGGGCTTGGCTACCTGAGTCTGGACCGTCCGACCGGCACGCTCTCCGGCGGCGAGGCCCAGCGCACCAAGATGGTGCGCCACCTGGGCTCTGCGCTGACCGACGTGACCTATGTCTTCGATGAGCCGACCGTCGGGTTGCACCCGCACGACGTCCAGCGCATGAACGAGCTGCTGCTGCGGCTGCGCGACATGGGCAACACCGTCCTCGTCGTCGAGCACGAGCCGGAGACGATCGCCATCGCCGACCACATCATCGACCTTGGCCCGGGAGCCGGGACGGCCGGCGGCGAGGTGGTCTACCAGGGCGACATCGACGGGCTGCGCGCCAGCGGCACGCTCACGGGGCGGCACCTGGACGACCGGGCTGCCTTGAAGCCCGGCGTGCGGACGCCGTCGGGGGTGCTGGAGGTGCGCGGCGCGAACCTTCACAACCTGCAGAATGTCGACGTCGACATCCCGCTCGGCGTGCTGGTCGTGGTGACCGGCGTGGCCGGCTCGGGCAAGAGTTCGCTGATCCACGGCTCGGTTGCCGGGCGCGAGGGCGTGGTCGCGATCGACCAGGGGCAGATCCGCGGCTCGCGGCGCAGCAACCCGGCCACCTACACCGGGCTGCTCGACCCGATCCGCAAGGCGTTCGCCAAGGCCAACGGCGTCAAGCCGGCCCTGTTCAGCGCCAACTCCGAGGGCGCCTGCCCGACCTGCAACGGCGCCGGGGTGATCTACACCGACCTGGCGATGATGGCCGGGGTGACCTCGATCTGCGAGGACTGCGAGGGACGCCGCTTCCAGCCCGCCGTGCTGGAGTACAAGCTGGGCGGGCGCGACATCAGCGAAGTGCTGGAGATGCCGGTCGATGAGGCGCTTGAGTTCTTCAGTGCGGGCGACGCGCGCACGCCAGCGGCCAAAAAGATCCTGGAGCGGCTGGCCGACGTCGGGCTGGGCTACTTGCGGCTGGGCCAGCCGCTGACGACGCTCTCCGGCGGCGAGCGCCAGCGCCTCAAGCTGGCGACCCACATGGGCACGGACGGCGGCATCTACGTGCTCGACGAGCCGACGACCGGCCTGCACCTGGCCGACGTCGAGCAACTGCTCGGGCTGCTCGACCGGCTGGTCGACTCCGGCAAGTCGGTGATCGTGATCGAGCACAACCAGGCGGTCATGGCGCACGCCGACTGGATCATCGACCTGGGCCCTGGCGCGGGCCACGACGGCGGCCGGATCGTCTTCGAGGGCACGCCGGCCGACCTGGTGGCCGCGCGCTCGACGCTCACCGGGCAGCACCTCGCGGACTACGTGGACGCCTGATCCCGGCCCGGACATTGTCGCGCGGCGGCATCAAAGGGCGGAGTTTGTCTCCGCCCTTTTTCATGCAACACATTTCGGTGTTGGACCGACAGATCGTGCCGATCCCCCGTAGGGACGTCACCCAGCGGTAGTCGGCGGCACGTCCCCTACAGGGGGAGCGGCACGACTTCCATGTTCGATCATCCTGGTTTGATGCGTGGAGGAGGCGGGTTTGTCGCCCCGGCACTTGCCAGCTAACGAAAAAACCGTTAGCATGTCCGCTGTGGATGATCGTTCCCCTGTTACTGCTGATGGGGAAACAGATTAATCGTTAGGTGCAGGTATGGAGGAAGGACTCAACCCCGCCGAACGGATCATCGCGCGCTTCGGCGGTCAGAGCGCGCTTGCCGCCCTGCTCGGCAAGCGCCAGAGCACGATTCAACACTGGGCCAGAACCGGGCGAATCCCCGCGCAGTGGCAGCAGCCGCTGATGTCGTTGGCCCGCGAGAGAGGTGTGATCTTGGAAGCAAAAGACTTCGTCGACGTGCAACCCAACCCGATCGAACCGGCGAAGGGCCGCCTGGGCGTCCTGCTCGTCGGCCTCGGCGCCGTCTCCTCGACTTTCATCGCCGGCGTCGAGCACGCCCGGCGCGGCAGCGGCCTGCCGGTCGGCTCGCTCACCCAGATGGGCACCATCCGGCTCGGCAAGCGCACCGAAGACCGCGCGCCGCTGATCAAGGACTTCGTCCCGCTGGCCGATCTCGACGACATCGTCTTCGGCGCCTGGGACCCGATCCCGGACAACGCCTACGAGGCCGCGCTCAAGTGCGGCGTCCTCGACCGCTACGAGCACATCGAGCCGATCGCCGACTTCCTGAAGTCGATCGAGCCGATGCCGGCCGCCTTCGACCAGCAGTACGTCAAGCGCCTCAACGGCGAAAACGTCATGCGCGGCTCGAAGTTCGACATGGCCCAGCAGATTCGCGAGGACATCCAGAAGTTCAAGGAAGCCAATAACTGCGACCGCCTGGTCATGATCTGGGCTGCCTCGACCGAGATCTTCATGGAGGAAGGCCCGGACCACCGCGACCTGGAAGCCTTCGAGGGCGCGATGGGCGACAATGACCCGTCGATCGCCCCTTCGATGCTCTACGCCTACGCCGCCCTGAAGGAGGGCGTCCCGTTCGCCAACGGCGCCCCTAACCTGACGACCGACATCCCGGCGCTGGTCGATCTGGCGAACGAGCAGGGCGTGGCGATCTGCGGCAAGGACTTCAAGACCGGCCAGACGCTGATCAAGACGGTGCTGGCGCCGATGCTCAAGGCGCGCATGCTCGGCCTCAATGGCTGGTACTCGACGAACATCCTGGGCAACCGCGACGGCGAGGTGCTCGACGACCCGGAGAGCTTCAAGACCAAGGAAGAGTCGAAGCTCGGCGTCCTCGAGTACATCCTCCAGCCCGAGCTGTACCCGGAACTCTATGGCGACGTCTATCACAAGGTGCGGATCAACTATTACCCGCCCCGTGGCGACAACAAAGAGGGCTGGGACAACATCGACATCTTCGGCTGGCTGGGCTATCCGATGCAGATCAAGGTCGACTTCCTGTGCCGCGACTCGATCCTGGCCGCGCCGATCGTCCTGGACCTGGCGCTGTTCCTCGACCTGGCCCAGCGCGCTGGCATGAAGGGCATCCAGGAGTGGCTGTCCTTCTACTTCAAGAGCCCTCAGCACGCGCCGAGCGTCTACCCGGAGCACGACATCTTCATCCAGCAGACCAAGCTCAAGAACACCCTGCGCTGGATGATGGGAGAAGAGCAGATCACGCACCTGGGCCTGGAGTACTACCAGGAGGACTAGACCCGCAGGAACAGCGTCCGCGCGTGCGCGCCCCCTCCCTCGTCAGGAGAGAGGGGGCGCGCAGCGTTTCCGGATCGGACGCGAACCCGCCGTTCCAGGCCACTCGACGGCTCGGGCAGCCCTGGCGCGCTGCTTCAGGCGGTGGGCGGCCGCCAGGGCTGGTGCTCGTGGGCGAGCCAGACCAGTTCGGGGTCGAGCGAGAGCAGCCGCAGTTGGCCTTCGCTGTATGGCTCGTCGAGCTCGCCGAACCACACCGCCACGTCGCCCGCGACGATCACCGGACGCCCGCCGGTTTCGATGACGGCCATCTGCATGCCGTCCGTGTGGCCCGGCGCCGGAACGAGCCGGAGCCCGGGCAGCAGC
>DATGQR010000099.1:0-5924 GCA_035304105.1 Thermomicrobiales bacterium
CCAGATGCCGTGCAGGCAGATGACGACCGGGTGATCCCCGGGGCGCACCTCGGCGCTCAAGGTAATGCCGGTTGAGGCGATGACGATCGGGGTCTGCTCGAGTGCCATTGACGCGGCTCCTTTCCGGTTGCCATCCTACGAGGATACCGGGTCAACGTAGTTCAGGTAATCGAGATCCCCCGGCGACTGGCCGTAGTGAGTCAGCAGTACTGCCGCCTCGACACGCGCCAGCGCCCCGTGATTGATCGCGTGCAGCAGGATCCGCCAGAGCGGGATCCACGCGCCCTCCGCCGGCTCGAATGGCGCCTGCAGGTCCGCTTCGCTCAGGCTCGCCAGGTAGGCGCGCATGATCGCCGCCTCCTCCGCCCAGCGTGCCCGCAGCGCGGCGACGTCCGGGAAATCTACCGCCTGCAGCTCAGCGCCCCAGACCTCCCACGGGGCTCCGCGCGCCCGTTCCCGCCAGCTCCACTCGACGTCGAGGATATGGACAAGGTTGTCCCGCAGGTTGCGCGGCGTCAGGTCGGTCGGAGCCGTGAACTGATCCGACGTCACTCGCTCGGCGGCGTCGAGAATTCGGTCGTTCATCCAGCAGTTGTAAGCGTAGAGCTCGCGCAGGTCGTCGCCATGCACCGGCCCCTCCCCTCGTTGCGGCGTGGCACGCGACCGTTCGGCCCATGATAGATCGTACGTTCGCCCGGCGTCGCGGCTCGTCCAGTACAATCGGCCCCGTTGCTATCCGTTTGCAGCTTCGGCAGGGGGTGCGCGTCTCCAGTGTCCAGCCGGCGCCAGTTTGACCCCAGTATCGATTACTACGCCATCCTCGAGATCGCCCGCACGGCGAGCGCCGCCGAGATCACCCGCAGTTACCGGCGGCTGATGCGCCACAGCCACCCCGACCGCTTCACCGACCCGGTCGAGCAGCACCGCGCTGAGGAGCGCGCCAAGGACCTCAACGCCGCCTATGCCGTCCTCTCCCGCCCGGCGCTGCGCCGCGAGTACGATCAAGCCACCCGCGGCAGGGTGACGACCGCGACGATGCGCGCGCGCTATGCCACCCCGCGCTCGACCAATCCCCGCCGCGCGCCGACCTACACGCAGCAGCGTTCCAGCGTCCGCCGCCCCCCGGCGCCGTCCGTCCCGGCCCAGAAGACCAGCTTCGCCCAGGCCACCCGCCAGATTCTCGGCACCTTCCTCGCCGTCGCCATCGGCATCATGCTGACGATCCTCGTCATCGCCGCGGCCGTCGAGGGTCTGCGCATGCTGCTGTAAGGTTGCTGGCGCCGCTCCCGTGACGCGACGCGTGGAGCTCGGGCGGCGTCACCATTCGTCCTGACCGGCCGTTGTAGCAACGCGAGCCCAACACAAGCCGGGTTGTGGCGGGCGCTATCCATGCCCCGCCGTAACCACTATGATGTGAGCACCCGGGGAGGAGAGGGTACCTGTTCGATGGCAATCCAGGGCATCGACCACGTCGTGGTCATCGGCGCGGATCTGGAACGTCTCGCCGAGCAATACCGCGCGCTCGGATTTACCGTCACACCCGGCGGCCGCCACCCTGAGGCCGGCGCCGACAACGCGCTCATTCCGTTTGAGGACGACTCCTTCATCGAGCTGCTGGCCTTCCGCGAACCGCGCCCGGACATGCGCTGGGCCAGGCTGGTAGCGCGCGGTGGTGGGCTGGCCGATTTCGTCTTGAACAGCGACGCCGTCGAGCTCGATCTGGCCGCCGCGCGCCGCAACCGGCTGCCCTACGGCGCGGCCGAGCCCGGCAGGCGCATCCGTCCGGATGGCGTCGAGGTCTCCTGGCTCGCCGGGCCGGTGAGCGACACCAGCTTCGGCCTGCCCTCGCTGATTCAGGATGTCACCCCGCGCGAGCTGCGGGTGCCGGGCGGGGCAGCGCGCGTCCACGCCAACGGGGCCACCGGCATGGCGCGCCTGATCGTCGCCGTCAACAACATCGACAACGCCTCACTGCTCTACCAGGGCCTGCTGGCCGAAGACGCCGAGACGGCGCGGGTGACCGACGAGTTCATCGAGGCCGTCTTTCGCGTCGGCCAGCAGCACATCGTCCTGCGCCAGCCCTTGATCGCCGGGCCGCTACGCCAGCACATCCTCCAGTTCGGCGACAGCCCCTATGCGCTGGAGCTGAGCGCCCCGGCCGCGCGCGAGTTCGACCCGCAAGCCGCCTCCGGAGCGCGCATCTCGATCATCGCCGAATAACCCGCCCCACCCCAGCCGCACCACCAGCTTCGCGCAGTGTCCACTGGCTGACGCCGAGCGGGTTGCGGCGATGCAGGTGATTTTCCCGTGTAGTCGCCATCATCGGGAACGGCCGACCCCGCCCAGCCTGAGCTAGCGAGCCGGGCGGGGCAGCTGGGCGGTGTCGTCCAGCGGCTCATACGGCGCCCAGGGCTGCCAGGTGAAGCGCGCGCGGTAGCGGTCGAGCAGGCGCACGACCGGGCGGGCCAGCAGCAGCACCAGCGTGACGTTGGCGATGGCCCGGAAGCTGTCATAGACCAGCGAGGTGGTGATGTAGAAGCGCAGGTAGGTGGCCAGCGTCTCGGCCAGGCCCATGCCCGGCGTCCAGTAGAGCCCGGCCCGCTCCTGCAGCCCCGGCGCGGCGTAGGGCCACTCCGTCAGGTTGAGGATGGCGCCATACAGGAAGCCCCAGAGCGCGCCGAAGGCGGCCAGCAGCCCGACTTCGAACCAGCCGCCGGCGGCGCCTGAGCGCCGGGGCAGCCAGCCGGCCGTCATGCCGATCCAGCCGGCGCCCAGCATCTGGTAGGGCAGCCAGGGGCCGAGGCCACCGGTGATCAGCGCCGAGACCAGCAAGGTCATCGAGCCCATCAGGAAGCCGAAGCGCGCGCCGTAGCAGTAGCCCACCAGGATGATCAGCAGGAAGATCGGCGAGGCGCCCAGCAGCGTCGGCATCAGCCGCAGGCTGGCGTCGACCGCCACCAGCACGCCCAGCAGCGCCAGGTGCTTCGTGCCGCCGCCCTCGCTCTCCATGCCGTCCTGCAGCTCGACCAGGATCAGGAGCAGCGCCAGCACGCCGATCGCCGTGAACAGCAGCGGCACCTCGATGCCGCCACGTGCCGTCTGCACGCCCACCCCGGCCAGCGTCGGCAGGAAGAAGGGGTACAGGAAGCTCGCCGCGCCCACCAGGCTGGCTAGCGCCAGCGCCAGCGTCCCCGAAATCCGCCTGGGGGATGTGCTCGTCATGCGCCGACAGTCCTATCTTCGCCTGCGGTCGCGAAAAGTCTGGCGAGTTAGCGTACCATTCGGGCTAAGGTCGCCGATAATCGCGGTGATAATGACATCGGCGGCCCGCATGAGCAGTGGAGTAAGAACAATGGCCCAACAACGCACCGACGAGCAAATCCAAGCTGACATCATTGAGCTCCTGCGCAGCGCCGGCCTGCCGCTGACCGCCAGCGTCGAGGACGGTGTGCTGCGCCTGCAGGGGATCGTCACCTCCGAAGCCGAGCGCGAGGCGGCGCTGGACCTGGCGCGCCTGGTATCCGGCGTGGACGAGATCATTGACGATCTGCTGCTGCGCGAGCTGGAGATCGACTCGCCCAACATCCTCCTCCGGGCCACCGATGCGTTCGACGGCGCCGACGAGGAGCGCGACGACGACGGCGTCACCACCGACCCGCGGATCGCCGTACAGGAAGGCCTCGTCTACTTCCCGCCCACCGACCCGCCCACGCGCATCGACAATGGCGACCTCGACATCGCCTCCGGCTTCATGTCCACGGCGCTAGACGATGACATCGAGGAAGCTGAGGACGGCATCATCGTCGACGATGACGAGCTGGTCCGCCGCGTGCTGCGCAATCTGCGCCAGGATGCGCGCACGACGCACCTCAAGCTCTACGTCTCCTCGCTCAACGGCACGGTCATCCTGACCGGCTTTGTCGAGGACAACCTCGATGCCGAATCAGCTGTGGCCGTTGCCGGCGACACAGTGGGCGTGCGCGAGGTGATCGACCGCACCGTGGTCGGCTCGCCGCCGGATGTGCCGCCCGAGCGCCGCCCGCTGCATCGACGCGCGCAGATGGCGCACGTCGTCACTCCCAACGCGTCCTGGCGAGCGACGGTGATCGCGAACCGCTTCCGGCTGGAGCAAATGCGCGCCGACATCAAGGAACGCCTGGAGAGCGTCGAAGCGCAGATCCGGGCCCTCGGGCGCGACCAGGATCAGGAGAATCCCGTCGCGAACCACGAGGCCGACGTCGCCTCGGACCTGGTCAGCGCCGGCACGCTGGATGCTGAAGCGCGCTTCATGCGCGACCAGCTGGCCGAGATCGAGGAAGCATTGCGACGCATGGACGAGGGCACCTACGGCATCTGCGTCGATACCGGCCAGCTGATCGAAGCCGCGCGCCTCAAGGCCAACCCGCTGGCGATTCGCACCGTCGAGGCTCAGCGCCGCTTCGAGCAGTTGCAGGAGCGCTAGCCACCACAGCCCAGCGCCACGTCAAGGCGCGCGCAGCCTGCTCCATTGACGCCTGGCTCGATGCATGAGGGCCGAGCAATCGCTCGGCCCTGTCGGTTCGTTCGCTGTCGAAAGCTATCGCCGCGCCAGCTGCGGGCTCAGTCCTCGTCGCGCGGGCCGACGACCAGCACCGGGATCTCGGCCTCGCGCAGCACCTGCTCGGCAACCGAGCCCATCAGGAAGCGGCGGAATCCGGTGCGGCCGTGAGAGGCCATCGCGATCAAGTCGGCATCGAACTCGCGGGCGACCTCCAGGATGACGGCGCTGGCCACGCCCTCGCGGACCTCCCAGCTCACGTCGCCCCAGCGCTCGCGCAGCCGCTCGGCGGTCTCGTTCAGGTAGGTCTGAGCCTCGGTAGCCATCGCTTCCATGTAGGCGTCGACGGCTTCATAGCTGGCCGCGCCATACATCGTCGCCGGGTACACCGCGATCTCCGGGACGCGCACCAGGCGAACCGCGACCTCCTCACCGGCCAGGATTTCAGAGACCGCGTCGAGGGCATTCTCCGCGAAGTCGGAGCCGTCCAGCGGCACGACGACGCGCCGGACCTCCGTCGGTATCTTGATGCTCGAGCCCTCCTCGCTCCCGCGCACCAGCATGACCGGCGCCGAGGCGGTCTGGACCACGCGCGCGGCGACGCTGCCGACGACCATCCGGCGAAAGCCGGAGTGCCCGTGGCTGCTCAGCACGATCAGGGGATCATCGGAGAGACCATCGACGAACTCGACGATCTGACGGGCCGGGCGGCCACGCAGCACCACCGTCTCGATCTGGACGCCAGAGAAGTCGCCGGCGGTCCGCCGCAGGTAGTCCTCGGCGTACTCCTCCATCTTCAACAGCGCGTCGACCTGGGACACGCCCTCGGAATAGGCCATGAACTCCGGCGACATCTCGATCACGTGCACCAGCGTCATCGGGATGCCGCGGCGCTGCGCCAGGTGGACCGCCAGGGGCAGCGCGGCCTCCGAGACTTCCGAAAAATCGAGCGGGACGACTACGCGGGATACCATCGTCAATTCCTTACATCACGCACCGTGAGCCCTCGCCTGGAAGTATAGATTCTCCATGCTAGGCTTCCACAGCGGCCGGACGGGAATGACGGGGCGTGAATGAGCGGCTTCGACGATCGCGACCGATTTGACGAAGAGGACGACCCGTACCCGCGCCGGCGCGTCATCGATGTGTCAGACAGCGAGCCGGTCGTCATCGAGCAGGATTTCCCGTTCGCTGGCTATGCCCCGGAGCGCGTGCGCGTCTACGTCGCGCGCGGCGGCCGCGCCAGCTGCGCCGTTCCGGTCGTCGTCGTGCTGCTGCTGATCTGCTGCGCCTGCCTGGGCTTCTGGGTGCTGGCCGACAACCTCTTCTAGCGCCGCGTCGCGGCTCCCGAGTTATCCCACCTTTCCACAGGTTATCCACATGCTCC
>DATGQR010000100.1:0-2060 GCA_035304105.1 Thermomicrobiales bacterium
GGGGGGAAGTGAATCGTAGGATCCTGCTGGTCGATGATGACATCGGCATGGTTGAAACGCTGCGCGACATCCTGAGCCTGCACGGCTGGGAGGTCACACCGGCTGATTCGGGCGAGGCCGCAGTCGCCGCTCATCTGGAAAGCGACTTCGACGTGGTATTGATGGATCTCAAGATGCCAGGCATGGACGGCGTCACCGCGTCACGAAAGATGCGTGAGCGCAATCCCGAGCTGCCGGTGATCATCATGACTGCTCACGACACCGCCAACCTGCAGCACAACGCCGAGCAGGAGGGGTTGCGCGCCGTGGTCCGAAAGCCGATTGACATGTCGCAGTTGATTCCGATGCTGAACGCAGGAATGTAGGGGCGTCAACGCTGACTTCGTCAGCGGAGATCGGAGATTGGAGACTGGAGGTAGACGCGCGGTGCATAACTCGCCCGCTGGCCCTCGAGTCTCCAGTCTCAAGTCGCCGCTGACGAAGTCAGCGATCTCGCGTCGGCGAAGCCGACGCCTACAGCGCGTCCTTCACGATTCGATCCTGCTCCAGCTGATGCGCGCCCGGGTAACCCTCGGCGGGTGATGCGCGCTCGGGCCGCCCGGCGTAGCGCAGCGTGACACCGTTGGGCAGCAACTCGCGCAGCCGCGGCTCGATGTAGCTCCAGGCGCCCATGTTGCGCGGCTCCTCCTGGGCCCAGACCACTTCCTTGATGCCGCCGTGACGCGCGATCAACGCGCTCAACTCCGACTCGGGCAGGGGATACAACTGCTCGACTCGTGCGATCGGACTGCGATCGTTGCTGTCTCCCGCAGCCGCAACGAGGTCGTAGTAGATCTTGCCGCTGCAGAGCACCAGCGACCGGGCCGCGGCGCCGTCGGCGTAGCTGGCATCGTCGAGCACGGTCTCGAACCGCCCGCCTGCCAGGTCGGCGAGCGACGAGCCCGCCTCGGGCTTGCGCAGCAGCGACTTCGGCGTCATGACCACCAGCGGGCGCTGCACGTCCCACATCGCCTGGCGGCGGAGCAGGTGGAAGTACTGCGCCGGCGTGGTCGGGTTGGCGACGCGGATGTTGCCCTCGGCGGCGAGCTGCAGGAACCGCTCGAGTCGCGCAGAGGAGTGCTCCGGGCCCTGGCCCTCGTAGCCGTGCGGCAGCAGGAAGGTCAGCCGCGAGGTGACCCCCCACTTCGACAGGCTCGACGACACGAACTGGTCGATCATCACCTGGGCGCCGTTGACGAAGTCGCCGAACTGCGCCTCCCAGAGGACCAGCGCCTCGGGCGCCGCCGTGGCGTAGCCGTACTCGAACCCGATCGCCGCGAGCTCGGAGAGCGGCGAGTTGAAGAGCTCCATCGGGGCGAGCGCGCCGGGGAGCGCCTGGATCGGCGCGTAGGTGCCCCCGGTGTGGATGTCATGCAGCACCAGGTGGCGCTGGGAGAACGTGCCGCGCTCGCAGTCCTGGCCGGTCAGCCGGATCGGCGTCCCCTCGACCAGCAGCGACGCGAACGCGAGCGCCTCCGCGTGGGCCCACTCGATCGCACCCGGCTCGATCAGCGCGGTGCGGCGCTTCTCCAGCGACTTCGCCAGCTTGGGCAGCGGGTGGAAGTCGCCCGGCCAGGTCACCAGCTGCTCGTTCAGCGCGTTGAGGGTCTCCGCCGCGACCGCGGTCTCGACCTCCGACGTCACCGGGGCGGGGAGCTGTCCCGGCTCCGGCGACGCGGCCTTGCGCGAGGCGCCCGACTTGAACGCCGACTGGATCTCGACGAACCGGTCGTAGGTGGTGTTCCACAACTGGTCGGCACGGTCGGCGGCGATCGTCCCTGCGCTCGCGAGCGCCCCGGCGTACAGCTCGCGCACGCTCGGGTGCTCCTTGATCGCGGCGTACATCACCGGCTGCGTGAACGACGGCTCGTCGCTCTCGTTGTGGCCGTTGCGGCGGTACCCGACGAGGTCGATCACGACGTCCTGGCGGAAGCGCGTCCGGTACGCCATCGCGAGGCGCACCGCGGCGAGGCAGGCTTCCGGATCGTCGGCGTTGACGTGGATGATCGGGATGTCGAAGC
>DATGQR010000101.1:0-20029 GCA_035304105.1 Thermomicrobiales bacterium
CAGCGCCAGCTCGCCGTTGTCGGTGCTCGACGAGTCCGCGATGATCTGGCCCTCCTCCACGCGGTCGCCGACGTCGACGATCGGGCGATGGTTGATGCAGGTGTCCTGGTTGGAGCGCACGAACTTCCGCAGGCGATACTCGTGCTCATTGCCGTCGTCCTCGCGCACGATGATCGATGCGGCATCGACGCGCACCACTTCGCCGTCGGCGCGGGCGACGACGACCTGGCCCGAATCGCGCGCCGCCTGGTACTCCAGGCCGGTGCCGATCAGCGGAGCCTCGGGCTGCAGGAGCGGCACGGCCTGGCGCTGCATGTTCGCGCCCATCAGCGCGCGGTTCGCATCGTCATGCTCGAGGAAGGGCACCAGCGACGCGGAGATTGACATGATCTGCTTCGGCGACACGTCCATGAAGTCGACCTGCGTCGGCGGGCGAATCGCGAACTCACCGGCGCGATGCCGCACGGCCACGCGGCTATTGACGAACTGGCCCTTCTCATTGATCGGCTCGTTGGCCGGCGCGATCGCAAAGTGCTCCTCGCGGTCGGCCGAGAGGTACAGGATCTCGTCAGAGACGAACGGCACGACGTCAAAGCTGGCCAGGCCCGCGTCTCGAATGCGTACCAGCAGCTCGGCATCGATCTCCGTGCCGGCCTCGACCGTCTCGCCGTCCAGCTGGATCGGCGCGGCCAGTTCCTGCCCGATGAGCGGGCTGTTCTCGCCCAGCAACTCCGGATCATTGCCCGGAATGTGGTGGTAGACCTTGCGGTACGGCG
The DNA here is from genome assembly GCA_035304105.1 of Thermomicrobiales bacterium. GTDB lineage: Bacteria > Chloroflexota > Chloroflexia > Thermomicrobiales > CFX8 > JAUIIK01. The sequence continues at coordinate 777 of DATGQR010000101.1, forward strand.
TCTCAATGAAGCCGAACTCGTTGATCTGGCCGTACGAGGCCAGCGTGTTCATCAGGCCAATGTTCGGGCCTTCAGGCGTCTCGATTGGGCAGATGCGGCCGTAGTGCGAGTAGTGCACGTCGCGCACGTCGACGCCAGCGCGATCGCGGCTCAGGCCGCCAGGGCCCAGCGCCGAGAGGCGCCGCTTGTGGGTCAGCTCCGACAGCGGGTTCGTCTGGTCCATGAACTGCGAGAGCTGCGAGCCACCGAAGAACTCACGCACGGCGGCCATCACCGGCCGGGTCGTGCTGATCAGCCCGTTCGGCGTGACCTGCTCGATGTCCTGAATCGTCATGCGCTCCTTGACGCCGCGCTCGAGGCGCTGCAGGCCGGTGCGCACGTGCGTCTGAATCAGCTCGCCGACGGCACGCACCCGGCGGTTGCCCAGGTGGTCGATCTCGTCCGGCTCGCCGACGCCGTTATTCAGCCGCACCATCTCGCGCACGATCTCCAGCAGGTCCTCGGGGTCGAGGACGCGGTGCTCGAGTGGCGCGTTGCGACCCAGGCGCTGGTTCAGCTTGAAGCGCCCGACGCGCGCCAGGTCGTAGCGGCGCGGCTCGAAGAACATGCCCTCGATCAACTGCTGGGCGTTCTCCCGCGTGGGCGGGTCACCCGGGCGCAGGCGGCGGTACAGCTCGATCAACGCCTCGTCGCGCGTCTTGGTCGGGTCGCGCTCGATCGTCGACGCAATGTAGCGATGCTCTTCGTTGGTATCAACGTCGGCGAACAGTTCGTAGAGCTGCTCGTCGTCTTCGAAGCCGATCGCGCGCAGCAGGATCGTGACCGGCAGCTTGCGCTTGCGGTCGATCTTGACGGTGATGACGTCGCGGTTCGAGGTTTCCATCTCGAGCCAGGCGCCGCGGTTCGGAATCAGCTTCGCGCGGCACAGCTTGCGGCCGCGAATCGGGTCGTCAACCAGTTCGCAGTAGACGCCCGGCGAGCGCACGAGCTGCGAGACGACGACGCGCTCGGCGCCGTTGATGACGAACGTACCGTCGTCGGTCATCATCGGGAAGTCGCCGAGGAAGATGCGGCTCTCCTTGATCTCGCCGGTTTCTTTGATGACGAGGCGCACGCCGATCTCCAGCGGCGCCGAATACGTCATGTCGCGCTCGCGACAAACCTCCACCGAGGCGCGTGGCTCCAGGAACTGGTGATCAAGGAAGTGGAGCTCCATCTTGTCGTTGTAGTCGACAATTGGTGAAATCTCGCTCAACAGTTCCTTGAGACCCTCGGTCTTGAACCACTCGAAGGAATCGCGCTGAACCTGAATCAGGTTAGGTAGTGGATAATCGTGGCGAACGCGGGCAAACGAGTAGCGGCCTCCGGTGAAGGTCAAGGTATCGAGCACGCCGCCACTCTTCCTTTCATTCGACGCGAGGTCGGTTACCATATGGACTGCCCTCTCTGAACCAAAACGGTGCCGATACCGCGCGATACGCTGAGCGCAGCACCCGATCAGTAGGTGTATCGGTTAGACTAGATCCTGAAGTATTCCCGGCACGGCAAAAAGGGAGGACGTGGCCTCCCGTACAAATTCGTTCCGTGTCTGCTGCCGATATTCCCCAGCCAGGTCAATCGTCTCAAATCGCCTGCGTATCAACGACAGTAGCTCGTAAGTATGACTTAATTTCGGCGTTCTGTCAAGGCGATGGCAGCCGTTTCTTACCTACCCTCTTCCTGACTCCGCCACGTCTCACTGCCTTCGGCGATAATGCCTCAGACACGTTGCGCGATGTAGTGTGAGGGACACCTGGCAGTGATCGACCTGCGAAGCGATACAGTGACCAAGCCCACTCCGGCCATGCGCGCGGCAATGGCCGAAGCCGATGTGGGCGACGATCAATACGGCGAAGACCCGACCGTGCTCGAGCTCGAAGAGCTGGCCGCACAGATGCTCGGCAAGGAAGCCGCCCTGTTCGTGCCCAGCGGCACCATGGGGAACCTGGCGGCCCTGCTGACGCACTGCGGCCGTGGCGACGAGATCATCATGGGTGACGAGTCCCACATCTTCTGGTTCGAGTCCGGCGGCGCGGCCGCCCTCGGCGGGATGCCCTTCAACCTAATCCCCAACCAACCCGACGGCAGCCTGCCGCTCGACCGCGTCGAGCGCGCCATTCGCCCGCAGCCGCGCCTCGGCTACCCGCGCACCGGCGTGATCGCCATCGAAAACACGCAAAACCGCTGCGGCGGCACCGTCCTCGACCTGGACTACCTTGCCGAACTCAAGGACCTCGCCGAACGCCACGAGGTGCCCGTCCATATGGACGGCGCGCGCATCTTCAACGCCGCCATCGCCTCCGACACGCCGGCCGAAACGATCGCCTCATACGCCGACAGCGTCCAGTTTTGCCTCTCGAAGGGTCTGGCCGCGCCGGTCGGCTCGATGATCGCCGGTTCGCGAGAGTTCATCGACGGCGCCAAGGCAAGCCGCAAGGTCCTGGGCGGCGCGATGCGCCAGGCCGGTGTGATCGCCGCCGCCGGGCTCGTTGCCCTGCGGGAGATGGTCGACCGTCTTGCTGAGGACCACCGGCGCGCCCGGCAGCTCGCCGAAGGCCTCGCCCAGATCGACGGCATCAGCATCGACCTCGACAGCGTTCAGACGAACATCGTGATCTTCGATACGCTTCCGAAGATGGCGCACGCCGACTTCGTCGCTGCGATGCGCGAGCGCGGCATCCTGATCTCCAACTACTCGCCGCGGGGCGTGCGTATGGTCACGCACTACCACGTCGAAGATGACTGGATCTCGGCGGCGCTCAACGCCGCCGAGGACATCATGTCGGCCTAGCGCAACCGGCGCGGAACGCCGCACCGGGGCAAAGGAACGGGAAAGGGCGGCGCGCTCACGATGGCGATCCGACCACCGGCACGGCGCAGGCGGTCAGCGCGGCGTCGTGACCGCCGCCTTCCGGACGAGGCCATTGGCCTGATCGCCGGCTGGCTGATCTCGGTCATGCTGCTGCGCGTGCTGTTGAGCGTCGCCGGCGTCGAACATTGGACGACGACCTGGCGGGTGATCAATGTGCTATCCGGCGCCTTCGTCTGGCCACTCGAACGCCTCGGCCTGAGCGGGCCGGTGCTGGTCGGGACGTTGCGCTTTAGCGACGCCCTGGTAGCCCTGATCCTCATCGTGCTGGGGCTGTACCTGCTGGCGTCGCGAGCGATCATCCCGAGCCGAAGGTAGAGCGCGGGAGGCGCGCTCACCATTCCATATACAATTCTGGTCTATATCACCATTCACGCCGCACGATGCCGTGATTTTGGAAGGGTAGGAGGAAAGCGCACCTATGAGCCGCCAAATCGTCCGAGGAATCCTGGGCATTCTCCTCGCGGCCGCCGCGACCTGGCTCGCCGACAAGCTCGTCGACCAGATATTCGGACCGGAGGACGAAGAAGAAGAAGGGTTCGCGTCCTAGCGTTCAGCCATGGCCGCCACGAATACGCAGCGCACGCTCGTCGTTGTCAATCCGGCGACCGGCGCTGTCTCGCTTCGACGTCTCAGGCAGTTGCTCACCGCCGCAGCGCGACGCGCGGGCGTCAGCTTCGATTACGTCGAAACTGAATATGCCGACCACGCCATCGAGATCGTCCGCGAGCGCCGCGATGATTACGATGTCGTCATCGCCGTGGGCGGCGATGGAACCGTGTCTGAGGTCGTCGCCGGCGCGGTCGGTTCCGACCTAACCATCGGCATCGTGCCGACCGGGTCGACCAACATGGTCGCCAAGGACCTGGGCATCCCGCGCATGCTCTCGCAGGCCATCCGCGTCGCGTTGACCTCGCCCAACACGATCGTCATGGACGTTGCGCGCGCCAACGAGCACGTTTTCATCCACATGGGCGGCGCCGGCTTCGATGCCGCGATCATGCGCGAGACGCCGCGGCGCTGGAAGCGCATCTTCCGTTGGCTGGCCTACATCGGTCCGGGCATCGCCCAGCTCCGTCGCGATCCATTCAACGTGCGGCTCAACCTGGATGGCACCCGTTACCAGTACACCGCTCGGATGGTCCTGCTCGCCATCGGCGGCTCGATCATCCACCCGCGCTTCGTCGTCGGCGACGGCATCGACCGCACCGACGGCGTACTCGATGTCGTGGTCTTCGATCCCCCCGACTTTCCCGCTATCGTCAAGACCTTCACCTGGATGGCCCTGCGCCGGCCGGAGCGCGCCGTCTGGCACCACCACTTTCGCTGCCTGCGCGCCGTTATCGAGAGTGATGAGGCCGTTCCCTACGAACTGGACGGCAGCTACCGCGGCGAGTTGCCGATTGAGGTTGAGATGCTCCCTCAGGGCGTCAGGATTCGCGTCCCGGCCAACCCAACCCCAGGCGAGATCGAGGCCCATCTCACTGCCCGCCTCGATACCGCCAAAGCCGAACATGCAATCACATCGGGCCGCATCACCGACTAAGCAACACCCCCACCCCGCGACCGTAAGAGGCTCGCTTTATCGATCGACTAATCGCGCCTCGAATCTCCCCCAGAAGTCTCAGACGAACAGCGAGCATCCCGAGCCTGTCGACAGATCCAGCCGGCCGCCGGAGCGCTTGGAAGAAACCTTGACCATTGCCGCAGCAATGTGACGGCCAACCAACCGGGCGGCATATGTGAAGAGGCACCCGCTCAACGCTCGTAGGGCTGGAGCTTGTCTCCAGCCCTACGATATTGGACGGCCATAGTTTCTTCGCGCGTCAAGAGTTTCGTATTGCGGGGCGGGATGGGATGAGGTGAGCGGCTAGGAGTCGGTCTCCCCAATGACCACCGGGTCGTTGAGCGCAACGCCAAGACCCAGCCCATCGACGAGCTCATCGACCCGCAGGCAGATATTCTGGTGATTCGGAATGTGGGTGTCGTCGAAGCCCGCGATCGTACCGATGACGGTATCACCGATTCGCACCGGCGCGCCCACCAGCAGCACGCCCGGATCCTCGACGACGAAGAAGCCGATCAAGCCGACGCGGTCCGCGATCGTCCCCGGCTCGGCGGGCTGATCTGTTACCATGAGTTCGTGGATCTGGCCGGCCGGCACCGCGCGCGAGCGGTACGCCTCCAGGCGCAAGCCGCGCTCCTCCGTAATGCCGCGCAGCACCGTCACGATCCGGCCGCTCACCGGCAGGTTGGAGACGTAAGGATTCGTCCCGAAAACTTCAGGTCCGGCCAAGGTTCCGATTACCTACCAGGGATAGGTCACGACGGCGTCCCACGGCTCGCCCAGCGTGCCCCAGTCCTCGCCATCAACGTACACGCGCACGTAAGCAGCGTTGCCCGACGTCACCGTGGCCGACTGGCCAATGAATGTCCCGCACTCGCCTGCCGCCAGCACGCCGTCCATGGCCACCGATACCCCGTCCAGCGTCACATGCACCCAGACCTCGTCCTCAGCACACACCGCGAAGGAGTGGTAGCCGGCTGGGACGACGAATTCGTCCGGCAGCACTTCCGGCTCGTAGCCGCCACTGCTCTCACTCGAACCGCTCGCCGACTGGGTGGTCACTTCTTCGCTGTCCTGCTGGGGCTCCTCGGTCGCCGTCGGATCCGCCGAGGATGCCTCGACGCTCGTCGCCGTTGCGCGAGCAGCTTCGAGCGAGGCGGGATCGGACGTCTCGCCGGCCGCCTCCTCGCTATTCTGCTCTTCCTCAGTTGCTGTCGGTGTGAGCGCGATCGAGTCGAGGAGCGATTGCTCGATCGCGGTGGGGGTGGGCTGGGCGATCGTCGTCGGCACTTCTTCATCGGAAGGCCGCAGGTAGGCCGAGTAGAACCAGGTGAAGATCACGGCAGAGATCACAAGCATGAAGATGATGATCGCGAAGTTCGGCGCCCAGTGGCCGTGGATCTCGATCGGCTGCACCGCCGGCACGACGTGCATTTCCTCGTCGCGCTCGGAGCCTTCGCGCACGGCGGCGTCGTACATCGCCAGCACAGCGGCCGGATCCAGCCCGAGGTACTGCGCGTAGTTGCGGACGATGCCGCGCGCATAGGTCTGCGGCGGAAGTTGGTCGAAATCGTGCGCTTCGAGTGCTGCCAGGTAGGTGCGGCTGATCCGCGTGCGCTTTTCAGCGTCCCGCAGCGTGACGCCTTTATGCGCCCGCGCTCGACGTAGGAGATCGCCCAGATCAGACATACTGCGATTTGTGCCCCTCGTTTTCGCCGGATGCTATCGGTCCCCAAACCGCATCCGGCGAATGCGCGACGCCATGACGGCGCCGCCCCTCCCTCAACGAGACCCGGACTGCACTTCCGCGAGAATCGCATCCAGATATGGCGTCGGTCGCGTGTGATGAGCGATCTCGGCACGATCCAGCCAGAAGTCGTCGCTCGGCAACCACCAAACACCAATACTGGAACGGCAGGCCAGTTGGTCGCACTCTACCACAGCATGACGAGTGAATGCATATTTGCTGCCACACACCCCCGTCCGGCCGTCAGGATTGCGCTGAAACTCCCGACAGGTGTCACAGCAGCGCGGGATGCCGCGCGCCCAGCTCTTCTCGTCGATCGGCCATGGTCCCAGCGGCTTGGCCTCGATTGCCGGCTCGCTGAATGTCTCCGGGCCGTCGACACCGGGAATCCCGACGACGTCGACATGGATACGCGCCGTACCCTCGGCGCGCTCAAGTCCTGGCGCCGGTTGATAGCCGCGCATCGACTGGTCGAGCGCCGGTGTTCGCGCCTGCGGCCCGTCCGTCACTGGCCGGACCGATGCCGGAGGAGCCGCCTCGCGTGAAGCTGTGAACAGCCGATTGACCTCGTCGACCGGCAGCGGCGACGTGTCGCTTGCTAGCTCCGGCCGGCTCAACGTCGGCCGCACGGGAACATCAAAGCTCCGTTCAGCGATCGGCTCCCTCGCCGGCGGGAAGTTTCGCGACGTGTCGCCGGTGACGCGGTGGTTGACCTGCGAGATGCCGGATGTGCGAGGCGTCGCGCGGCCTCCCCCGGAGCGTAGCGCGCGCTTGAAGCTCGGCTCGAGCGCCGAGACGCCGGTGGACGGCGCTTCGGCAAATGACTCCGGCGCGGCAACGGGCTCCGGCTGGACGCTGACCGCGTCGCTCGGCTGCCCTCCCGTGACGGCCGGTGGCACAAATTGCTCGCGCGCGCGCCGAATTTGCGAGATGGTTATGGATGTCACTCGGTCGGTCGGGTTCTCAGGAACGACGCTCTGGCTCGCGTGAGGCGCGGGATCCGGCACCCGCGCGGCTGCGGGTTGCGGCTGATTGCGAGTCGCCCCGACGGGCGTTTCCGCCCGTGGCTGCCAGAGGTCCTGGTCCCAGGAGTTCCGACATGCAAGCTCTTCTCGTCGCACCAACACCAGATCGTGTAGCTCGCCCCGTTCCGGATGCGTGCACCACCCAGAACACGCGATTCCGGCATCGCGGAAGTAGCGGCAAGTACCGCATTTGCGCTTGACCACATTTCCCCCTAGACAATGCCCAGCAGTTTCGCAACCATCCCAGATTGCGGCAAAGCGCGACCGCTCCCGACAGCATCCCCATCATGCTTCGGGCCGGCACTCCAGGCTGTGCCTCGCAGGCAATCTCGAATGGGCAGGTACGATTGTACGTCACCTGGCGATTGGACACAACGTCCGTACACCAATACATAATGTCGACGCTCGGGCCTAATATCGCGCCCCGCCGCGGCCCGGATACACCCTTCCCCACACGCCGGAATGCGACCGCATTTCGCGGGTATAATCAGCGTTTGTGGTTGTGTCCACACGAACCGACAGAAGGGGGCTGAACGTTGGAACCATTGCGGCTGATCACCCCGCAGAAGTCAGCGCAAACACAACCGACTGCGACCGAATCAAATGGGAAGCACTATCTGATCTGGACGATCGGCTGCCAGATGAACGAGGCCGAGTCGGCCAAGGTCGAGTCTATCCTGCACCACGCTGGCTACTCCGCCACCTCCGACGAGTCGGCCGCTGACATTATCATCCTCAATTCCTGCGTCGTCCGTCAGGCCGCCGAGGACAAGGTGCGCGGCAAGATCGGCTCGCTGGTGCGCGCCAAGCAGCAGAACCCGGACCTCAAGATCGGCGTCACTGGCTGTCTGGTCACCGGTCAGGAGGAGCGCCTCAAGGCCCAGTACCCCTACGTCGACCTGTTCTTCGAGCCGTCCGATTTCAGCCGCCTGACCGAGATCATCCCGGATGCTGGCGAGATCGACCTTGACCTCGCCGAGCTGCCCCATTTCTATAACGACGCCCAGGCTGCCAGCCCACGCGTGACCGCCTACGTGCCGATCATCTACGGCTGCAACTTCGTCTGTTCTTATTGCATCGTGCCCTACCGCCGCGGGCGCGAAATCAGCCGCCCCTTCGATGAGATTGTCCAGGAGGTCGAACGCATCGCCGCGACCGGAGTGCGCGAGGTCACGTTGCTCGGCCAGACGGTCAACGCCTACGGTCACGACCTGGAGGATGGCCGCGATCTGGCCGATTTGCTGACCGCCGTCGACGCCATCCCTGGCATTGAGCGGCTACGCTTCCTCACGTCGCATCCGAAGTACTTCAACGACAAGCTGATTGACACGATCGCCGCGCTCCCCAGCGCCTGCGAGCACGTCAATCTCCCAGTCCAGGCGGGGAACAACGAGGTGCTGCGCCGCATGCGCCGCACCTACACCAACGAGCACTATCGCGAGCGCATCGCCCGCATTCGCGAGACGATCCCGGGCGTCACGCTTTCGACCGATATCATCGTCGGGTTTCCCGGCGAGACCGACGAGCAGTTCCAGGACACCCTCGACCTGCTGCGCGACATTGAGTTCGAGAAAGTGCACGTGGCCATGTACTCGCCGCGGCCGGGCACGCTTTCGGCGCGCTGGGAGGACGACATCCCCCATGAGGTCAAGCACGCGCGCCACCAGGCCGTCGAAGAGCTCCAGGCAGGCATCAGCGCCCGGAAGTTCGCCGCGCTGAAGGGTTCGACCCAGGAAGTGCTGGTCGACGGCATGGCCCGGGGCCGCTGGCGAGGCCGCACGCGCGGCAACCAGCTTGTCTTCTTTGAGGCCACCGGCGACTGGACCGGACAGCTGGTCGACGTCGAGATCACCGAGACGACAACCTGGTACGCGCTCGGCCGCCCGGTCGCCGTTCGCGAGCCAGTCGCCGTCAGTTAGCAATCAGGGTTTTCATCAGGATCAGGAGTTTCGCCCCATGTCTTTCCCAGGCACAAGCTCGCGCTCGAAGGCCGTCCGCGAGATGGCGGCCCAGGCTCGGCGCGCGGCCATCGAAGGCCGCTGGACCGAAGCGATTGAGATCAATAACCAGCTCATCGAGCGCTCGCCGCGCGACGTCGACGCGCTCAACCGGCTCGGCAAGGCCTACTACGAGCTGGGGCGCTACCGCTCGGCCTATGAGGCCTATACGCGCGCCCTGGAAGCCGACCCGGCTAGCATCATCGCGCGGCGCAACCTCGAGCGCCTCGAACCGCTGCGCGATCAGGAATCCGAGGAGCCGGTTCAGGACCAGCTCCAGACGCCGGTGCGCTTCGGCGCCTTCATCCAGGAGGCTGGCAAGACGTATGTCGACGAGCTCGTCAATCCGGCCCCGGCGAACGAGCTGCGCCTGATGGCGGCCGGCGACAAGCTGGAGATCGCTTTCGACGGTGACCAGGTCGTCTTCACCGACGCCAATGGCAATTACGTGGGCGCGCCCGAGCCACGCCTCGCACGGCGCCTCAAGTGGCTCCTGGAGAAGGGCAATACCTACGAGGTCTTCGTCACCGCCAACGCTGGCGACCGCGTCCGGGTGATCATCCGGGAGCTGGAGCGCAGCCCCGAGATGGGCGACGAGATGTCGTTCCCCGAACAGGTCAACGCCGCCATCCCGCGGGCTTATGTCCGCGACACACGTCTCTTCCGCGCCGACGAGCACGACCTCATTATCCCGCCGGACGACGACGAAGATCTGGAAGATGTGCTGGCTGCGGAAGATGAGGAGGACGAGGACGACGAGCCGACCGAGATCGAAGGCGAGCCCTTCGGCGAGGACGAAGAAGACGACCTCGGCCTGGCTCCGGAGTTGGACGACGACGAGGTCTAGGCGGCTCTAGGCGAGGAAGAAGGTCGCGATCGCCAGGAGAACGGCGAGCACTAGGCAGACCCAGCCGAGCCGGATCAGGTCGCTGCGGATCACCGCGTACTCATCGTCGCGGGTCATCGTGTAAGAGTGGGTGATCGGGGCGTCATCGCGCTCGACATCAGCGCTCTGCAAGGCAAGCCTTCGGCGTTCGGCGGCCCGCCGCGCCTCATAGGCCTTGATCTCGGCCCGGGACAACTTTCTGCGCCGCTGCGCTCCGCCTCGCTCGTTCGCCATCGCTCCACACCTCGTGTTTCACCGGGCAATCACACCAGCCGGGAAGTATACGAAACTTCCCGGCTGCTTAGTTTTCGGCCGCCATCCGCACGGTGACGATGTCGCCTCGCTCGATCGACCAGCGCCGCGCCGCGTCACCCTCGCAGGCCGCCAGCTCCAGCGTGCCGAAGCTGCCGATCAACGCGACCGGCTCACCCGGCAATTGCTCGCCATAGGTGCGGCTCAAGCGCTCGGCTCGAAACTCACCGCACTCGATCGCGGCGATCCGACGGCCCGCTGGAATGTGCTGAGGGCGGATCAGCGTCAGGCAGTTCCCGAAGCGGTCGATCGACACGACCGGCCCGGATACGGCGCCCTGTGTGACACGCACCTCCGGCACGCCCAGCCGCACGAGCGCGGCAGGATCGAGAGCTGGCCCCGCGTCCGCCAGCGCCGCCCGCCCAGAGGCGAACGCTGCAGCGCTTGGTGCAAAAATGTCGCGCCCGTGAAAGGTCGCCGTCACCGCCTCGCGATGGAGCCGTGGGTTCACCAGTTCGCGGGCCTCGTCCACGCCCGAGGTCAGCACAAACGACAGCACGCCATTGTCCGGCGCTACGAATACCGCTTGACGCGTTCGCACCGCGACGGCTCGCCGCTCCGTCCCCACGCCTGGATCGACGACCGCCAGGTGCACGGTGCCCGGGGGAAACGCTTCGATCGCCGTGGCTAGCTGGAAGGCGCCTTCGAGGATGTCCTGTGGCGGGATGTCATGCGTGAGATCGACCAGCCGCAAAGTAGGATCTATCCCGAGCATGACGCCCTTCATCTGCGCCACGTAGGTATCGGCCGTGCCGAAGTCGGTCAGGAGAGTCACGATTGCCGGTGACATGACAACCTCACGCTCATCTGGTTGGCAGCAGTGTCGCTGGAGTTTCGAACCGGCGCCACAGCGCAAGGCCGGCTCTGGACCCCGGCTGCGCGTCCTCTATATCGAATCCTACGGCTCCGGCTCTCACATGCGCGTCGCGAAGTTGCTACAACAGTGGTCATCCCACGACGTCGATCTCATCTACCTCGACCGCGCTCACTGGCGCTGGCTGGCGCTGACCGGCCATCGAGACATCTCCCGGGCGATCCGGGCGCTCGACTACGACCGGCCCGACGCCATCATTTGCTCTGGTCCGGCCGACGCGGTCAAGATCGCCAGCGGGCTTCCCGGCGATTGGGGTCGGGTCCCGCTTGCCGTCTACTTCCACGAATCTCAGTGGACCTATCCCGACCCCAAACTCGACCCGCGGCCCTACGTCGTCGGTCATCTCGACGCGCTGGAAGCAGCCGACGCAATCTGGTTCAACTCCGCCTACCACCTGCGGGTCTTCCGCTTGGGGGCGACGACCAACCCATCGCTGCGCGTTCGCCGGCTCGCGCGCGAGATTATTCCCGCCACCTGGCACAAGACCCGCGTGCTGCATCCGCCGGTCCAGGTGGATCAGGTGGCAAGAAAATGCGGGCCAGCTGATCAGCCGGTGATCGCCTGGGCCGCACGCTGGGAGCGCGAGAAGCGCCCCGACCTGTTCGTAGCCGCCATTTTGGAGTGCATCGACGCCGGCCTACGCCCGCGCATCCAGCTCCTCGGCATTCCAGCTGGCGTCGAGAGCATCGCGGGCGAGTTGCCTGAAGCATTCCGCCAGAAGGTCACGCCTGAGTCGGGCTTCCCGACGCGAGCCGACTACGAAGCGGCATTGGCCGAATCCGACCTGTGGATCTCAACCGCCGAGCACGAATTCTTCGGCGTCGCCGCAATCGAGGCGGCCATGCTGGGCGCCACACCGCTGCTTCCGCGCGCGCTGGCGTACCCGGAGACGCTGCCATCAGCCCCAACCTACCAGCCCGGCGACGCTGGCGACCTCGCGCGCAAGATCACCTCGCTGGCCACTCGACGGTTCCACCAACCAGCGCCCTGGCAGATAGACGCCCGGCGCTTTCAAGCCAGCCTGGTCGCGGCGCGCTTCGACGAGCTCGTCAGCGAGCTGGCCGCCTGTCGCTAGGCTCCGCTACGGCTGGAGGTTGCGCCAGCCGTTGGCTTCCTGGTCGTCGTAGATCGGATCCAACTTGTCGGTCCAGCGGTCTACATTCGCGATGAAGTCCCGCGCGAAGCAGCGCTCGAAGGCGCTCATCACCATCCACCAATCGCGGTCATCCATCTCATCGATGACCCGCTGTGCGGCAACCGCCTTGCTGGGCTCTTCGCCGGCCTTTTTCATTTCCTCGAGCTTTTGATTGAGATCCCAGGTGAAGTACAGCTCGTCGAACACTTCATCGATGATCGCGCCCTCCCGCCGATAGTCGTTCACCAGCTCGGTATAGACGCGGCGCGGCAGATAGCGCGTCTGCAGAGTGCCATCCTCTTTCAGGAACTTGCGGTAGTCTCGTCCTTCCGACGACACGCTCTACCCACCCCAATCCAGATCAATGGTTCCTCGCGCTAACTCGCGCATACTCCTCGGGATCGTTGACGTTCTCGAACGAACGCAGCTCCGGGTCATACGCTCGTACCCAGGCTTCATCCAGCCGTTCAACGCTGACGTCCTGGTAGATCGACGTCACTCGCCGCTCATTCTGGCATATGCGCCGGCGCGCCGGTTCCAGGCACTCCTGACCGTAGATCGCATGGAGCACCTGTAGGCGGAGCCGCCCAGTCTCCCGGTCGGTCACCTCGGGCACCAGGATCGCGGCGTCGGTCTCATACCGAACCATCGCCGCGAGAAGGTCCGGCGAGGCCAGCGGCATGTCGACCGCCAGGACCAGCACGCGCGGAGCAGCCGTCGCGGCCAGCGCCGTGGCGATGCCACCGAGCGGGCCGGCGCCGGGATACTCATCCGCCACCACGCGCGCCCCGCGGCCGTGGTAGGCGGGGCGGTCGCCGACGATCATCGCTTCGGTCGCGCCAGGCACCTGGCTTGCGATCGCGATCATCCGGTCGATGATCAAGCCATCTCCCCAGGGCAGGAGCGCCTTGTCGCGGCCCATGCGGCGGCTCTGCCCGCCGGCCAGCAGCGCCACGCAGATCTCGCCTTCCACCGGCCACCTCCGATTCCCGTCGTACACATCCCTGCCCTGCGAGCGCCACGATACGCCACAGAGAGCTGACCAAGCATGACGAATGCATGCTGCGTCCCGGCCGCTGATTTTGCTACACTCAAGTAACCGTCCGATTTTCGCTCGAGGGGATGGCCCACCATGTATGGGTCGAATCAACCCACCCGAAACCGCTCGGATCGCCCGGCTTCAGGCCGCGGCGATTTTGTTTTTCTGGGCGGTCTTGCGGAAACGGACGAATGGCGGAATCAGTTGTCGTAGTGAAACGGAGCACCGATTGAACTCATCACTCATCTCAAAGGTGGAGAAGTCCCGCCGCTACGCGGAAGAACCGGAACGTGTCCGCTTCCAGGAGTTCGAGGTCGTATTCCGGGGCGAGAATGCCGAGCACCTCGTGACGATGCGCGGCACGGAGTTCACCGACACCAGCCATAGCTTCCAGACGCTCGGCACCAGCTCACACATCATGGCGCTCCAGAAGATCCTCGCGCCGATGCTGACCGACGACCAGCAGACGGCGGGCGCCCCATTCAGCTTTGGACCGCAGTCGTCCGCCTACATCAGCCAGGTCGAGAAGGCGCGCAACTATGCCGCCGAGCCGGACCGCATCAAGTTCAAGTCCTTCAAGGCGACCCTGCGTGGCAGCCACGAAGACCACCAGATCACGATGCAGGGTGAAGAGTTCCACTGCGATTGCCACGGTTTCCAAAACCACGGCACCTGCGCCCACGTCATGGCGCTGCAGAAGATCCTCGCGGACATGCTGACCGAGGATCAGCGTACGGCCGGCCAGCCGTTCAGCTTCTCCGGCGCTGCCTAGGCGCCGGAAAGTCACAAGCCCCGGCCGCTCTCGCCGGCGGCCGGGGCAGCGATTCCCCTACTACTGCTCCACCACGGAGCGAGCGTACCCGCGTGCCACATCAGTTGAGATTGATCGACCAGCCGCTAGAGTCAGCCATGCCGCGAGTCACGATGTAGTCGATGCCGTCGCGCTGGACGATCTCGCGCCTATCCCAGCCCTCGTGCAGTTCGGCCGGTAGCCGTCGGACGATCGGCGTGGGAATCTTGAGTTCGACTGGATCGAGCATCGGCGTGGCAACTGCCGCGCTCAGCCGAAGTGTCAGGTAATACTTCGCGATGCGCCGCTTCAATCCGCGCATGTCGTCCGCTGCTCTCCCTAGAACTCCCCACCTCGCCGTGGCGCTTGCGACAACGATACCGCCGCGCCGCCCTGCGCGCTCACCCGCGGGATGCTAGACCCTAGCGCGCCAGTAGGCTAGCGTGTCAGCCAGCGTCTGCTCAATCGGAATGACGGGCTGCCAGCCCACTCGCTCGATCAGCTTCGTCGCATCGCCGTAGATCACCGGCGTGTCCGCCGGCCGCATGCGCGCCGGATCCTGGCGCACTTCCAGCGGGATCGTCGCCATTGCCACCAGCCGCTCCACGATCGAAGCAATGGACCGCGGACGCCCCGACGCGATGTTGTACACCTCGCCTGGCTCGCCGGCATCTGCGACCAGGCGGTAGGCGCGCACGACGTCGCGCACATCCAGGAAGTCGCGCTGCGCCTCCAGGTTACCCACCAGCAGTCCCGGCTCGGTCTTGCCCGCTTCCGCCTCGGCCACCTGGCGGGCGAAGCCGCTCACGACGAAGCGATCTGATTGACCCGGCCCGGCATGGTTGAACGGCCGCACCCGCACCACTGGCAGGCGCTCGCTGTAGAAGTACTGGAAGCCCAGCAGGTCCTGGGCGGCCTTCGAGACCGCATAGGGATTGGCTGGCCTGAGCGGCGCGGACTCGTCGACGGGGAGGTCCGCGTCTTCGACCGGCCCGTAGATCTCCGAGGAACTAACGACCACGACCGTCGGACGCAGGTCGTGCTTCAGGAGCGCCTGGAATAAGTTGACCTGCCCGACGATGTTGTTGGAGAGCGTTGCCGCCGGGTCGGCGAAAGCCTTCGGCACGTAGCTCTGCGCCGCCAGGTGAAAGACGACATCGGGCCGATAGCGGCCGATCACCCGATCCAGGTGACTCCGGTCCAGCAGGTCGCACGCGACCGACCGAGCGCGCGCGCCAATCCGCGCGGTCTTGCGCGACAGCCCGACGATGTCCCAGTCGGTTTCCGCCTCCAGCTCGGCCACCAGATGCCGCCCGGCGAAGCCCGCGGCGCCGGTAATGAGCGCGACCCGCTCCGCCCGAGCCGTCATCTGGTCCTAGCTCACGACGTCGGCGTAGCCAAGCCCCGCGGCCTCGCGCAGCTCCTCGACCTTGTCCAGCCGCTCCCAGGGCAGGTCCAGATCCGGCCGGCCAAAGTGGCCGTACGTCGCCGTCTGGCGGTAGATCGGCCGCCAGAGGTCCAGATTATTGATGATTGCTCGCGGCCGCAGGTCGAAGTGGCTATCGATCAGCTTGGCGATGCGCTCGTCGTCGATCGCCCCGGTGCCGAACGTCTCGACGTGAATGGAAAGCGGGCGCGCCACGCCGATCGCGTACGAGACTTGAATCTCGCAGCGCTCGGCCAGCCCGGCGGCGACGATGTTGCGCGCCACGTACCGCGCGGCATACGCGCCCGAGCGGTCGACCTTCGTCGGATCCTTGCCGGAGAACGCGCCGCCACCGTGCCTTGCCATGCCACCGTAGGTGTCTACCACGATCTTGCGGCCGGTCAACCCGGCGTCGCCCATCGGTCCGCCGATCGTGAAGCGGCCGCTCGGGTTGACCAAGACATTGGTATCCCCATCGAGCAATTCGCTCGGGATCGTCGCGTGAATGACCGCCTCGGTGATGTCTTTCGTGAGCTGCTCGCGTGAGACATCCTCCGAGTGCTGCGCGGAGATCAGCACAGTATGCACGCGCACCGGCCGCCCGTAGGAGTACTCCACCGTCACCTGGCTCTTGCCATCCGGCCGCAGGTAGGGGAGTTCGCCGTTCTTGCGCACCTCAGCCAGCTTGCGGGTGAGCTTGTGAGCCAGGTCGATCGGCAACGGCATGTGCTCGGGCGTCTCGTTGGTCGCGTAGCCGATCATCATGCCCTGGTCCCCGGCGCCGAGCGAGTCCAGGTCATCCTCGATCTTGCCGCCGCGCACTTCCTGCGCTTCCTTGACGGCCTGGTTGATCTCTGGCGATTGCTCCTTGATCGAGGTCAGCACGCCGCACGTCTGGTAGTCAAAGCCATAAAGCGCGTTGGTGTAGCCGACGTCCTGAACGACGTCGCGCACCAGGCGCGGGATATCGACGTACGTCGACGTCGTTATCTCGCCCATCACGACGACCAGCCCAGTCGTCGTCGCCGTCTCGCAGGCCACGCGCGCGTTCGGATCATCGGCGATGATCGCGTCCAACACAGCGTCTGATATCTGGTCGCAGAGCTTATCGGGGTGGCCTTCCGTCACCGACTCCGAGGCGAAGTGGGTGCGTGGTGAGTTCGCGAAAGAAGACATGTTCTCTACCCGTTCCAAACCCTCAAAGTTCGATCGTCTCAGTTGAAGCGCGGTCCGCCGTTTAAGTCCCGTGCTCCCACGAGTCCAGATACTCGCGCTGCTCATCGGTCAGCACATCGATCGCGATGCCCATGCTGTTGAGCTTGAGCTGGGCGATCTGGCGATCGATCTCTTCAGGCACGTTGTAGACCTGCTTCCCGAGCTGGGCGTGATTCTGCGCCAGGTACGAGCAGGCCAACGCCTGGTTGGCGAAGGACATGTCCATGACGCTCGCCGGGTGACCCTCCGCCGCCGCCAGATTAATCAGGCGCCCGTCACCCAGCACGATCACCGCGTGGTCGTCGGAGAGCTGGTACTCCTCGACAAACGGCCGCAGCTCGCGGCGCCCCTCACCGGCCATCTCCTGCAGCGCAGCGATGTTGATCTCGGAATTGAAGTGCCCGGCATTGGCGACAATCGCGCCATTCTTCATCACCTCGAAGTCGTCGCTGTCGATGACGTTGATGTTGCCGGTCGCTGTGATGAAGATATCGCCCACCTTGGCGGCGTCGTTCATCGGCGCGACCTCAAAGCCGTCCATCGCCGCCTCCAGCGCCTTGATCGGGTCGATCTCGGTGACGATCACCCGCGCGCCAAGGCCGCGAGCGCGCATTGCAATACCCTTGCCACACCAGCCGTAGCCGGCGACGACGACTACCTTTCCGGCGATCAGAATGTTGGTCGCCCGCAGAATGCCGTCCATCGTCGACTGCCCGGTGCCGTAGCGGTTGTCGAAGAAGTGCTTGGTGTCGGCGTCGTTGACGGCGATCACCGGAAACTCGAGCACCCCGGCGCGCTCCATCGCCCGCATCCGGATCACGCCGGTCGTTGTCTCCTCAGTCGCGCCGAGCATGTTCTCGAGGCCGTCGCGTCGGTTGCGGTGCAGCGAGCTCACCACGTCAGCGCCATCGTCGATGACGAGGTGCGGCTTGTGGTCGATCGCAGCGTTGATGTGGCGGTAGTACGTCTCGGCATCCTCGCCCTTGATCGCGAAGACCGGAATGCCCTCGTCGACCAGCGCCGCGGCGACGTCATCCTGTGTCGAGAGCGGGTTGCTTGCGCAGATCACCGCGTCGGCGCCGCCGTCGCGCAGGGTGAGCGCCAGGTTCGCTGTTTCGGTTGTGACGTGTACGCACGCAACCAGCCGCAGACCCGCCAGCGGCTGATCGCGCTTGAAGCGCTCGCGGATCATGCCGATCACCGGCATCTCGCGCGCGGCCCAGGCGATGCGCCGGTGCCCGGCGTCGGCCAGCGACCGATCCCTGATGTCATACTGCATGGCTCGTGCTTCGGCCATTTCTCCTCCTCGGGTGTGGTGCCCTCGATGGCTCCGTCTAGCGTGACGAGCCTGCCTCGAACAGGCGCTCCAGCTCGCTGACGTGGTCTGGGAACTCTGCCGCGAAGCGGTCGCGAAACTCGTCTATTGTAAACGAATGCGCCTGGGTGCCCTTCTGCTCGACAACGAATGCTGCGACTGTTGCCCCCAGGCGGCCGGTTGTCTCCCAGTCCAGCCCATGACTGTACCCCGCCAGCAGCCCGGCGCGATAGCCATCGCCGGCCCCGGTCGGGTCGACCACGCTCCACGGTTCAGCCGTCGGGATCTCCCAGAGCTTGCCGTCCGCGTAGATCGTCGAGCCCAGATCGCCGAAGGTCACCACGACGACCGGCACCTTGGAGACGATGTCCTCGCGGCTTAGCTCGGTCTTTTCCTCGATGAGCGCAATCTCGTAGTCATTGCCGGCGACCATCGTGGCCCCCTCGATGCCGTCGCGCAGGTCATCGCTGGTGAGCGCCACCACTTGCTGTCCCGGATCATATAGGTACGGTACGCCGGCCGCCTTAAGTTCGGCGACATGGCGCACCATCGCCGCCGGCGCGGTCGGCGACACCACCGCCATGGTCGCGCCATTCAGGTGCGGCCCGATGCTGTACTCGCCGGCGAACGCCATCGCTCCCGGAAAAAAGCCGGTAATCTGATTGTCGGCACGGTCCGTCGTGATGAAGGCTGAGGCCGTGACCTGATCCTCCAGCGTCACGATCCCCGAGACGTCGACGCCCAGCACCTCCAGCTCTGCGCGGTACTCGTCGAAATCGTTACCGACCGTCCCTACCACCCGGCAGGGCTGGCCCAGCAACCCCAGGCTGTAGGCGATATTGCCGGCGATCCCGCCGCGCTGGCGATCCAGCGATTCGACCAGGAACGAGACATTGAGGACATGGATCTTGTCGGGGAGGATGTGGTCTTCGAAGTATCCGGGAAAATTCATGATGTAGTCGAACGCGAGCGACCCCGACAGCACGATTGTCACGGCAGATGCCTACCCCCACTGCT